>DASYBP010000311.1:0-2547 GCA_036500715.1 Rhodopila sp. | reverse complement strand
CCGCGATCGGCCGCCGCCGCACACCGCGGTGGCGGAAAACGCGGCGCGGGCCGAACCGCCAGCGCCGTCACTGCTGATCGCTGGCCCGTCCACCGCCATCCCGCGGCAGGGCGATTCGGTTCCGCCTCCCCTTGACGATCCAGCTCTAGCGAAACGGGCACCTGCCGATTCAAGCTGTTGAGCGAATCGGCAGGAGGGGTTCGCAGATGGCGGGTGAGACAGGCAACCTGTGGCAAGCGCTGGCATTGGTGCCGGATCACCGGCGGGACGCTGGCAAGCGTTATCCACTGGCCAGTTTGCTGCTGATTGCGGTTGCCGCGCTGTTGTCCGGCCGGCGCGACCAGTTGGGCATCGTGCGCTGGGGCCGACGGCTGAGCCCGGAGGCGCTCAAGGCGATCGGGATTAATCGCAACCGGGTTCCGGCGCCGTCGGTCTGGTGCGCGTTGTTCCAGGGGCTGGATATCGGCGCGCTGGAACGGGTTCTCGGCGATTGGGTGCGTGGCGAGCAATCCGCCGGGCACGTCTCGATCGATGGCAAGCGACTGCGCGGCAGCGCCAAGGGCCAATCCCCCGGGGTGCATCTGCTGGCGGCGTTCAGCGGCACCCTGCAAGGCGTCATCGGCCAGTTGCGAGTGGCACCGGAAGCCAACGAGATCACCGCCGCGCTGGACCTGTTGAAGATCCTGCCGCTTCGGGGCATCACCATCACCGGCGACGCCATTTTCACCCAACGCGAGATCTGCCGGGTCATCATCGAAGGCGGCGGCGACTATTTCTTTACCGTCAAAGACAACCAGCCGGCGCTGAAAGCCGACATCGCCTTGGCCTTCGGGCCGGATTCCCCCCGCAACGGAATGGTCGCCGCCGGCTGACCTCACGCAGGCCGAGACCATCGAGAAAGGCCATGGCCGGATCGAAACCCGCCGGCTGGAGGTCACCGCCAGCATCGCCGCGCATCTGGCGCCAGCCTGGTCTGGCGTGGCGCAGGTCTGTCGCCTGACGCGTCAGCGCATCGTGCGGGGCAAGACAAGCACCGAGACAGCCTACGCCATCACCAGCCTGACCGCCGACAAGGCCAGTGCCGCAGACTTGCTCGCTTTGTCACGCGAGCATTGGGGCATTGAGAACCGCCTGCACTATGTGCGCGATGTCACCTACCGGGAGGATCAGGGGCGCACCAACGCCGGTCATGCGCCGCAGGCGCTCGCGGCGTTGCGCAACACCGCGCTGACACTACTCCGGCGGCTCGGCTTCAAGCCGGCGGAGGGTATTGAGCACTTCGCCGAACACCGCCAGCAAGCCATCGACGTGATCTATGGCCGGAGAACCGAATGACCCTGCCGGCGGCGTATGCCGGGTTCTTGCTCCAGGTGTTTTGATAGTCTCCCTCCACCCCGTTGCGGCATGCGCCCGTATAGTGTTGTCGGAAATCCAGGCCCAGGGAAATTGGGCTTTTTGCCGAAATGGCATAGGGGGAACCGGAGGTGGCGTGGTTGTTTGCGGCGAAACGTCTGTTCAAACGGGAGCGCAATGACGCTCCAGACGTGCAGGCGCGCGCAATTCTTCGGGAGCGGTGGATGATGGCATCCAGCCTGTCCAGCGCGGCATTGATTACGCTGACTGTCCCCACTCGCGGCCCGTGCCTCGCACAGCAGATCGCCGCTCTCCAGCACGCGGGAGACCGCAATGGCACTCGAAGCCTCAGTAAACCCGACGCTGCGTCAACGGGGCGAACATGAACTCAAGCAGCTCGCGATCCTTACTCTCTACTTTTACGTCATCCTCGGGGCGGTGATCCTGATGAAAGCCTCGGTGCTGCACAGCCAGGGCATCGACTTCTCGCCCTGGGGCATCGCCATCGTGAAGGCGGCGGTGCTGGCAAAATTCATGATGATCGGCCATGCCATGAAGTTGGGCGAGGGCGAGACCGCCCGCCCGCTGATCTGGCCGACGTTGCGCCAGGCATTCGGCTTCCTCGTACTGCTGGTCGTCCTGACGATCATTGAGGAGGTGGTCGTGGGCCTGTTCCATGGCCAGTCGGTCGCCGCCTCGCTCAGCGAACTCACCGGTGCCAAGCTATTCGAGTTCCTCGCCGGTATTCTCATCACGCTACTGGTGCTGATTCCGTACTGCGCCATTCGCGTGCTCAGTGAGGAACTTGGCGAGGGGCGGCTGACACGGATGTTCTTTGTCGACCGGAAGGCTGTGGGGGGCTGGTAAGCTGGGTGCTTTTGCGGGCCGCTGCTAACCCGCAGCCCGTACCGACCGCAGAAGGCCGTTGCAGGATGCGCGTAGGCAGCTCGGCCCTCTCTCGCTGATGTGCGGCCCTCGCGAATCTGAGTGATGCATTGGTTGGGTCGCCCTTAACGAGGCATGCTCTGTGCGGCGTCGATAAGTGGCTGAACGGGGACCTGGACCAGGCCGCGAGCTGGCCGGTCCAGATCGACGACCAACATGATCACCAGGGTGACGGTTACGGACATGATCAGCGTAGCAGCGAGCCGTCGGGATCCCGTTACACCGGAATGGTAGCCGGTGAACCCCATC
>DASYBP010000310.1:0-2251 GCA_036500715.1 Rhodopila sp. | reverse complement strand
CCAGTTGCCACGGATCATGTAGCCGCCGTCCACCGGGCGGGCGAAACCACGCGGCACGCCGTTGCCGACGACAGTGACGTGGGAACCAGGACCGAACATGGCGCGAGCGCCCTCATCGGGCAGCGACGTCCCTGCCGAGGCCGCGACCACGTTGGGCACCATCGTGCACCACCCCGCGGACCCATCGGCCCAGGACAGGCGCTCGACGATCTGCATGGCCTCGACGAAGCCGAATTCCGCGCCCCCCAGCGCTTCGGGCAGCAGCATGGACCACAGCCCGCTTCGGCGGCGTCCTGCAACCGAGAAAAACTGGACTTCGCCGGCCGGTCCTGAATTGTTGTCATGCACTCGCTCCCGTTGGTCGAGGGAGAGATGCCGTCGCTACCCCTGACGCGAACCGTTCTCTTGCCGGGGCTCAAAGGCCCATTTGTTAAGATACGAGGGTTACAGCATCGGCGGGCTGACCGGAAATAGCCAAGCGGCGGGGCATCGACCCGTGCCGCTCTATTGCTCGCCGGGATGGCACGGTCTAACCAAGGCTCAATGACGACAGGAGCGCCCGCATGAAGATTGGTGTTTTCTCCACGTTCATGTCGCCGCTGGCGACTCCCGACATGATCCGCGACTTCGGGCAACGCGTCGAGGGTATCGGTCTCGAATCGATCTGGATGGGCGAGCACGTCGCGTTGTTCGACAAGAACACCTATGGCTATCCCGGCGCCAAGGACGGGCGCATACCGGTGCCGGACGGCGGCGGGATGCTGGATGTCACAGCCACTTTTGGCTTCCTCGCCGCCGCGACCGGCCGGGTGCGCCTTGGCACTGGCGTCGCCCTCATACCGCAGCGCAACCCGATCTACACCGCCAAGGAAGTCTGCACGCTGGACTGGCTAAGCAAGGGCCGCCTCGACCTCGGCATCGGGGTCGGCTGGAACAAGGAAGAGGTCGAGGCCTGCGGCTATCGTTGGGAAGATCGCGGGGCGCGCTGCGATGAATTCCTGGAGGTGATGCGGCGCCTATGGACCGAACCGGTCGTGGACTTTGCCGGCAAGTGGGTCGGCTTCGAGACGATGCGCCTGGACCCGAAGCCGATCCAGCAGCCGCACGTGCCTATCATCGTCGGCGGCTATGCCGACGCGGCACTGCGCCGCGCGGTGCGGTTTGGCGCCGGTTGGTACGGCTTTAATCGTGACCCCGCCGGAACGCGGGAGATGCTGGTTCGCCTGGACGCGGCGTTCGCGAATGCCGGACAAAAACGTGGCGATGACTTCCAGATCATCGTGACGCCGCCGATGGTGATGCCGATCGATGCCATGCAGGAATACGCCGACGTCGGTGTGCACCGTCTGCTCGTGAACCTCGGCAGCCAGCAGCCCGAACGGATCAATCAGAGAATGACCGAGATCGAGAAGCTGGTGAAACAGGCGGCGTGACACCCCAGGTCTGACACGCGGGTCGCATCCACCAGCGGACAGCCGCCTTTCCGACAGCCGCCTTACCGGGAGACACAGCCATGACCGATGTCAGCCTCGCGCCCAACCTGCCGCAATGGATGCGGGAGCATACCGACCGCTACCTGTCGAGCGGCGGCACTGACGGGCACATCTACACGATCAACCGGCCCGGCGCCCCAGCGCTGACCGTGCCGTCACTGCTGCTGACCACCACGGGCCGTAAGTCCGGACAGAAATATTTGTTTCCGCTGTTTTACGGCACCACGGGGGATAGCTATTTCGTCATTGCCTCGAAAGGCGGCGCGCCGGAGCACCCCGGCTGGTACCGCAACATCCTTGGCAACCCAGAGGTCGACATCCAGGTCGGGACGGCCAGAATGCACGCCAGGGCGCGGACCGCGACCGGCGAGGAACGTGCCCGGTTGTGGGACAAGGCAGTCGAATTCTTTCCGCCCTATGCGGAGTACCAGCAAAAGACCGCCGGCCGGGAGATCCCGGTCGTCGTCCTGGATCCTGTGAAGTAGCGACGATTGGCGCCCCCGCGGCTTCGGCGGGGCATCAACGAACGAACGCCCGCAGCAATCGGCGGTGTCATACCAGCCGCCCGCAAAGATCGACGCTCGGGTCGGCGGGCGAGCGGCTGGTATCTCATTGATTTCGCACGCAGCCGTCACACCAACCCGATCAGCCCTTTGGGCTGCTGGTATCAGGCGGCGGCGTCGGCATCCACCTTGCGCTCGAAACGCTTGCGCTCGTTGGGGTCCAGATAGCGCTTGCGCAACCGGATCGCCCCGGGT
>DASYBP010000309.1:0-6403 GCA_036500715.1 Rhodopila sp. | reverse complement strand
CGTGGTTGTCGAGGACGCTCCGGTTGGCGTAGAGGCGGCCCACGCAGGCGGGATGGCTTCGCTTGGTATTGCCAGGTTCGATGATGCAGCCTCCCTGAAGGCGGCGGGAGCAAATCTTGTGGTGACGAGCCTGGACGGCCGCGGTCAATGAACTGGCTGCCGGGCGGCTTTGCAGGCGGCCGTCGTGACAAAGGGCCGCGACGATGGAAGCAATGACCATGGACGATGTTCTGCGGCCGACCGCCGATCGGTCCTGGATTTTTGAGGTCGAGGGCTACGATCCGTTGCGCGAACCCAGTATTGAGTCGCGCTTCGCGATCAGCAACGGCTTCCTGGGCATACGGGCGGCGCGGTCAATGACGCGAGGAGCGCGGTCCGTCGTTCCCGCGCGAACCTACGTGGCTGGGCTGTTCGACCTGTCTGATACGCACCCTGCGGTGGTGGGTCTGATCCCGGCCGCGGACTGGCAGCGGACTCGGATCCTGTTGCCCCGCGGCCCATTGGTCCACCACCCTGGCGAAGTGCCGTCGCGCCGGATCACGCTCGACGTCAAGCGCGGGGCCCTGCTGAGCGACGGCCGCCACGTGAAATCGCCTGAGCTACGGCTTCACACGCGCGCGCTGCGCCTGGTGTCGTTGGACGACCGCGCGCTCGGGATGCAACTGATCCGCTTGGAGATCGAACATGGCAGCTTGGATGTCACGTTCGAGTCTTACTTCGAAGGAATGAATCTCGGACTCGTTTTGACTGAGGTCGGTGAGGATTTCGGCGTCTGGCACACGCACCATGCGGACAAGTCCCTGGCTATTGCCACAGCATCGTCGCTTCGGGTTGACGGCGTCGGTCTGCCGCCGGCGGCGCTGGGCAACTTCAAATGGTCGTGGAACTGGACGACACGCCCGGGACAGGTTGTCTATTTCCAGCGCGTCGTTGCGATCGTGCGTGGAAACGGCAAATCGCCTGGCCCCGCCGACACGGCTCGCAGTGCGCTTGGTCGCGCCCACCGAGCGGGATGGCGTGGCCTGGTCGCGGCGCATGAGGCAGCCTGGGAAAGTCGGTGGCAGAGTAGCGATGTAAAGATCGAGGGCGACGCGAAGGCGCAGCAGGCGGTGCGGTTCGCGATTTATCACCTCAACAGTGCGGCCAATCCGGAAGACGAGCGTGTGTCGATCGGCGCCAGGGCGCTCACCGGCGACGACTATCTGGGGCACGTATTCTGGGACACCGAGATCTTTCTGCTGCCGTTCTATATTCTGACTTGGCCCGAAGCGGCCCGAGCGTTGCTGATGTACCGCTTTCATACACTCTCGGGGGCCAGGGCCAAGGCCGCCGAAATGGGCTGGCGGGGCGCGCTGTATGCATGGGAGTCCGCGGATACCGGGGCGGAGATGACGCCTGACCAGGTGATCGGGCCGGATCGCAAGGTGATCGACGTGCTCTGCGGAAAGCAGGAGCAACACATCAGTGCAGACGTTGCATATGCGGTCTGGCAATACTGGCAGGCAACCGGGGATGAAGGCTTTCTGCTTGAAGCCGGGGCGGAGATCCTGCTCGAGACCGGCCGGTTCTGGTCCGGAAGGGCACAATTGGAAGCCGATGGAAGGCGCCATATTCGCGGTGTCATTGGACCGGATGAATACCACGAACACATCGACGATAATGCCTATACGAACGTCATGGCGCGCTGGAACATCCGGCGCGCACTCGAGGTAGCAGAGCTGCTGCGCAGGCGGTGGCCCGCGCGGTGGAGTACTTTGGCGAACAGCCTGCGCCTGGAACCGGCTGAACTGGACCAGTGGCGGTCGGCGGCCGAGACGATGGTGACCGGGCTCGACCCGAACACGGGCCGGTATGAGCAGTTTTCCGGCTATTTCGGGCTTGAGGACATCGATCTTGCGAACTACGCCGGCCGCACCATGCCCATGGACGTGGTGCTGGGACGCGGGCGCATCCAGCACTCACAAGTCATCAAACAGGCTGATGTCGTAGCGCTGCTGGCGCTGCTGCCGGGGGAGTTCGCGGCGGGCACGGCGGCGGACAACTTCCGCTACTATGAGCCGCGATGCAGCCACGGCAGTTCGTTGAGCCCCGCCATGCACGGGCTTGTGGCCGCCCGGTTGGGTGACGCCGAAACAGCTCTGCGCTTCTTCCGTCAGACGGCAGAGATCGATCTGGGGGATGGTCATGTCGGGACCGACGGCGGGGTTCACATCGCGGCTCAGGGCGGGATGTGGATGCTGGCTGTGTTCGGCTTCGCAGGTTTGTCCCTGCGTGACGACGGCATCGCAATCGACCCACATCTGCCGACGGGCTGGGACAATCTCGCCTTCGGTGTCCAGTGGCGCCGACGCAGCCTGAGGATCAAAATAGACCGTCAGGCGATCGAAGTGACGCTGGACTCGGGCGGGCCGATGGTTGTGACCATCGGCGGCGCACCGCGCGAACTCCACCGCGATCAGCCGGTACTCACCCGCGCAGGCGCCGGTAGCGGCTGATTAGCGCATTGGTGGAGGCATCGTGCGCGAGCTTCGGCTCGGCATCATGCGCGAGCTCAGGAATGATCCGGCTGGCCAGCGCCTTGCCGAGTTCAACACCCCATTGGTCGTAACTGTCGATCGCCCAGACTGCGCCCTGGGTGAAGACGCTATGCTCGTACAAAGCCACCAGGGCGCCGAGGGAGGCCGGATCGAGCCGTTCGGCGAGGATCATGTTGGTCGGCCGGTTGCCCTCGGTGACGCGGAACGGAGTCTGGAAATCGGGCGAACCTTCGGCCTTCAGCTCCTGCTCGGTTTTGCCAAAACCGAACGCCTCGGCTTGAGCGAAAAGATTGGCCATCAGTAGGTCGTGCTGTTCGCTCAGCGGGCTGAGCGGCTTGCAGAAGCCAATCATGTCACAGGGAACGAGCTTCGTGCCCTGGTGCAGCAACTGGTAGAATGAGTGCTGGCCATCGGTCCCGGGCTCACCCCAGATGATGGGGCCGGTTTGGTAGTGCACGACATGCCCGTCGAGATCGACATGCTTGCCGTTGCTCTCCATCTGCAGCTGCTGGAGGTAGGCGGGGAAGCGCGCGAGGTGGGCCGAATAAGGCATGACACCAATGGTCTGCGCGCCGAAGAAGTTGTTGTACCAGACTGTCAGAAGACCCAGCAGCAGCGGCAGGTTACGGTCGGGCGGCGCGGTGCGGAAATGCTCGTCCATGGCGTGGAAGCCGGAGAGCATGGCGCGAAAGTTGTCGGGTCCGATAGCGATCATGGTGGACAGGCCAATCGCGCTGTCCATAGAGTAACGGCCGCCGACCCAGTCCCAGAAACCGAAGGTGTTGGCCGGGTCGATGCCGAATTTTGTCACGCCCGGGATGTTGGTTGAAACGGCCGCAAAATGTTTGGCCACGGCTGCGTCGGATCCGAGTTTGCTGACCAGCCAGGCGCGGGCGGTGGCGGCGTTGGTCATCGTCTCCAACGTGGTGAAGGTTTTTGAGGACACGATGAACAGTGTCTCGGCGGGGTCCAGATCGTGCGTGGCCTCACGGAAATCCGCGCCATCGACATTGGCAACAAAGCGGAACGTCATTGCACGATCACTGAACGGTCGCAGCGCGCGGCAGGCCATTTCGGGTCCGAGATAGGAACCGCCGATGCCGATGTTGACCACGTTCAGAATGCGCTTGCCGGTGTGGCCGGTGAACGCTCCGCTGCGAATGCGGGTAGCGAAGCCGGCCATTGCGTCCAGCACTTTGTGGACCTCTGGCACGACGTCCGCGCCGTCGACCTCGATCCGGCTGCCGCGCGGTGCCCGTAAGGCGATGTGCAGAACGGCGCGCCGTTCGGTGGTGTTGATCTTCTCGCCCGCGAACATCGCATCGCGCCGCTTCGCCACGCCGCGCTCCTCGGCAAGTTGCAGCAGCAGCCCGCGTGTTTCGTCGTTAATGCGGTTCTTCGAATAATCGAGAAACAGGCCAGCGCCTTCGGCGGAGAACCGCTCCGCGCGGCCGGGATCGTCGGCGAACAACTTGCGCAGATGCGTGTCCTTGATTTTTGCATAGTGCGCGTTCAGCGCCGTCCAGGCCGGTGTGGCGGTGAGAGCGGTCATCTGGCTTCCCCTATCTGCTCCAGGCCGTATATGGCGGCGCCGAGCAGCGCTGCGTTGATCATGATGACGTGAACCGGAACCTGGCTGAGCAGGTTGGCAAAGCGTCCCTTGGCGGTGAAGGCGCGCATGAACGCGCCGTCCTGCAACAACGGCACCAGACGCGGCGGCATGCCGCCGGCGAGGTACACCCCGCCTGTGGCCATAACCTTCAGCGCGAGGTTGCCCGCCTCGGCGCCCCAGACGTCGATGACAATGCGCAGTGTCTCCGCCGCAAGCGGGTTGGTGTCGGGATCGTTGAGACCGGCCTCGACGATCGGTGGCGTACGGTCTCGGACGGCGTGCAGTACCGCGGCAAAAGCAGGGTTTTCCGAGGCGGGGTCGCGTGAGCGCACAAAGTCATAGACGTTGGGCAGCCCGGAGCCGGCACATACGCGTTCATAGGCCGCGTGACGAAATCGTTCGGTCAGGTATTCCCAAAGCGCCGCCTGGATCTGATTTGTCGGCGCGAAGTCCACATGGCCACCTTCGGAGGCGCAGGCAATATATCTTTGCCCGCCCCAAATCAGGAATGCCTCGCCCAGACCGGTGCCCGGAGCCAGCACCGCCATTGGGGCGCGCGCCTCGGGCTTGCCGGCATTGATTTCGACGGTCTCTTCCGGCTGAAGGTACGGCACTGCGTGCGCGATCGCACGCAAATCATTCAGCAGAGTGACGCGCTGCAAACCGAGACCGGTGGCGAGGGCCGCCTCGGAGAGGTCCCACGGCAGATTCGTCAAATGCGCCCGGCCATCGATCACCGGGCCGGCAACGTCAAAACACGCGGCGGTGGCGTCGCCACCGGTGTTCGCGAGGAACGCTTCGACGATCGGTTGCAGACCTTTGAAGTCCGGGCTGCGGAATTCCTGTTCGGCGAGAAATTTGCGGGGGCCTGTGTCCCGGGACACGAGGGCGACCCGGGTCGTCGTGCCGCCAATATCGCCTGCGATCAGCATTCGCTCGCCTCCGCGCGGTCCGGATCTGTCCGGCACCACCGTGTTTCCGTCGGAGGCTACTAAATCCGCATCGTGACGATGCCGCAAGACGCGGCATTGCAAAACGGAACAGGAAGGAGCGACGTCAAGTGTTCTATTGGGTTGCGTTGCGGGCGCTGGCGCCCGGCTCGTGGGTCGTGCTTAGCCGTTGACCCAGTCGGCGCTACTGTCTTGCGGGGTGGGTGTGGACGCGTTGCTGGTCGGGGCCGCATTCGCGGCGCCGATGCCAATTATCGCGGCCAGCGCGGCTATAATAAGGGTTCTCATATCGAATCTCCATCGCCGTCGGGGCGTAGGCCCGACTTGGTTGGGGTTGGAAATGGGTTGCCGTGGCCGCTAGGACAATCCGCATGTCGGGGAATGGATTTATGTGAAAACCGGGGAGATTCTATCCGGTGAGCAGCAACGGGTTTGACGCGTGGCGCGACCAGCCGGCCTCGGCCATCAGCATGTCGAGGCCTATTGTGGCAAGGTCGTCCGCGAACGGGTCCACGTCCATGTCCCGCACCTGATACAGCATCTTCGCATAGGTATGGCAGGCGTTGCAGACCTCAGCCTTGGCGACGCCGGCATCGTCCGCGATTCCCTGAAGCGCCAGCCCGCCGGACTCGCCGCAGGTGATGCATGCGGCCCTGACGTGGTTCCAGGCCGTCGCGCAGAGCGAGCAATAGAGGTAGCGTACGCCGGGCGACGGGCCGGAGGCGGTGATCACCCCCGAGACAGGTGTCGAGCCACAGCTTGGGCATAGGCCACGCTGCAACAGAAGGCTTAACGAGGGCGCATGTAAGCCGGTGGCGAGGCGGGTGAAGTAGATTTGCAGAGCTGCCGCAATATAGAGGGCCGGGGCGGCATCGGTTGTGTCCACGCCGGTTCGGAGGAACGCATCGGCCAGCCTTTCCACAGCGGCGGCATCGCGGCGGCTGCGCAGGCCGCCTATTGCGGCGCGGGCGGGCGCCGGCATTGCCGCGCCGTCGAATTGATCGAGCATCCGGTAGAGGCCGAGGCGCCAGGACGGGTGCCGAGGATGACCATCCGCTGCGAGCGGCGGCAGTCCCGTAAGGGCCGCCTGCTGCACGGCCGTTGGGTTGGGTCCAGAGAGCGGCTCCGCGGTTATGGCGGCGGCGTGCTGGGCCGATGCGAGCGACGCCATGAATTGCAGCCACTCCGCCATCGGGTGGCCGACCGAGAGGACCCGTAGGCGGGCGGCACTGCGGGCGAACCTTCTGGTGGGGTCGGGCAGGATCAACGGTACCGGTGGTTTCACACCACCGAGCGGGTTCCCG
>DASYBP010000308.1:0-6237 GCA_036500715.1 Rhodopila sp. | reverse complement strand
CTGGCTCTGGGCGGCGGCCTGGTGTCCGTAAGCGGAGCGCGAGCCGCATTCCGGATAGGTGATTCCAGCATTATGTCTCTGACCTCGCGCGTGCCCAATCCGTCCTGTGTGACGTGCGACTTATCCAATATGCCGCGGTCTGACCACAAAGCCAGTTCGCTTCGCCAGTCTTTGCCGCCCAAAATGCTGCGTCATTAACACCGTGGCCCGGCTGTCCCTCGCCGCGGCGCGATCGGACCGTCCCATGCGTTGCTCGTTCCAGGATCGTGTAGATGATCATGTTAGCCACAGCCTCGGTTATGCGGACAGGGACGGCGCTGATGACCGCCGCGCTCATGCTGCTCGCCGCCTGCCAGCCGCGGCCGGAGACAGCCTATGACGTGGCGCAGCCGCGCACCGCGGCGGTACGCAACATCGGCAATTTCAACGAAGCGCTGCGCTGCATGGACGACATGTTTCTTGCCCAGGGCAAGCAGGACATCTTCATCACGACCGCTGGTATCCCAGATGCAACCGGACTAATCTCAGCGGGCACGAAGGAGATGTTCATCACCGCCGTGTCCCGCATGTCGGCCAAGAGCAACGCCTTTCGCTTTGTCGACTATGATCCGACACAGCTCGATGTGCAGGTGCTGTCTGAACTTGTCGGTCTTCACGACGACTTCGTGGCGCCGAACTATTATGTTCGCGGCGCGATAACGCAGTTGGACAGCAATGTCCTGCAATCGTCGGCCGCCGCCGGCGTGTCGATTCCGTACATGGACCTGGCGATAAACGGCAATCAGGTTGTCTCGGTGGTCTCGATTGACCTGAATATCGGCAAGCTGATTACCCGTCAGATCCTGCCGGGTATTTCAGCCAGCAACTCGATCGCCGTGGTGCAGTCGGGCAAAGGGGCCGATGTCGGCGGCCTGATCGGCAAGGCGGGGCTGTCGTTGAGTGTGTCTCTCGACAAATCCGAGGGGTTTCATCAGGCGGTTCGGAATCTTATTGAGTTGTCCACGATCGAGGTTCTGGGCAAGCTGACGCGGGTTCCGTACTGGCAATGCCTGAGCATCGAGTCCACTAATCCTAACTACCGGACCGAAGCCCGCGGCTGGTTCGATACAATGGGCGAGGGGGAGCGTGAGCGCTTCGTGAGCACCGCTCTGGCACGAAACGGGTATCTCAGCGGCGAAAGTGGCGGACAGAGTGCCAGCCTGTCGGACGCTGTGGCGCGCTATCAGGCCGACAACGACCTGGTGCCGAACGGCCGGGCGGATTTCGACCTCTATTACCGGTTGCTGGCCAATGACGCGCGCCGCACCGGAACCAGGCCGGCGGCGGCGGTCAGGGCCGATGTTGTGCCGGCGCCCGCGCCGCCGCCGCCTGGGCCCCCGCGGCTGGTAGTGACCACCCCGCGTGGCCCGCGACCGGCCTATCGTGTCGGCGAAACGATGATGGTCGCGGTGCAGCCGACGCAGGATGCCTATGTCTACTGTTATTATCAGGATTCGACCGGCGCCGTTGCCCGTATTTTTCCGAACCGCTTCCAACCAGACCCGCTGGTGCATGCCGGCATGCGGACGGAGATTCCGCCGGCCGGGATGAAATCCTTCGCGTTACGCTTTGACAAGGCGGGCGGCAATGAGGCGGTTGCCTGTCTTGGGGCTGACCGCGAGGTCGGGCTCCGACTTCCGGACAAGCTGAAGGCACAGGATCTTGAACCCTTGCCGGTGAGCGGACTGGATGACGTTGCGCTACAGTTTCGTGGGATACAGGGTGCGCGGATCGATGACGCAAGGCTGCCGGTGGAGGTGATGCAATGACCTTCGGACGCATGGCGAAGCGGGTTGGCGGGCTGATCTTGCTGGTACTGGCACTTGTGGCCGTGCAGCCGTCCATTTCTCGCGCGGCGCCCGACAACGAGCGGCGCATTGCCCTGGTGATTGGGGTCGGTGGCTACCAGAATGCGCCGCACCTGGCCAATCCGGTCGGTGACGCGCGGGCTATCGGCGAGAGCCTGCGTCGGCTGAAATTCGACGTTACGGAGTTGTATGATCCGGATTTCCGTCAGTTGAACAGTGGCGTGCGGGCCTTTGGCATTCTCGCGGCGAACGCGGATGTGGCGGTGGTTTATTATGCCGGCCACGGCGTGCAGGTGGACCGGGAGAACTACCTGATACCGATCGATGCGAAACTTGAGCGTGAGCGGGACCTGCTGTACGAGGCGATGCCGCTTGACCGGATGCTGGGCGAGGTCTCCCAGGCGGCGCGGATCGGTATCGTGCTGCTGGACAGTTGCCGGAACAATCCTTTTGTTGACCGGGTCTCACGGTCGATAACGGTCGCCGGCCGTGCGGTGTCGACGATGCCTGGCCTGGCCCGGGTCGACAACGTTCCGCGCAATACCATGGTCGTCATGGCGGCCAAGGCGGACCAGATCGCCGAGGACGGCGGCGAACATAGTCCGTTCGCGGCGGCGCTCCTGGCGCACTTCCAGATCCCCGGGCTGGAACTCAGTCTGTTCTTTCGCAGTGTTCGCGACACCGTACTGCACGCCACCAATAACCGCCAAGAACCCTATGTGTTTAGCTCGCTCGGGGCCGAACCATTCTACTTCTTCCCGCGTCCGCCCAACCGGCCGCCAGAGATCGGCGCGATTACACCGCTTGAGGTCACCGAGGTCGCTGGTCCAACGGCGCTCGGCATGCCGCAACCGGTCGATCCGGATCAGGATCCGCTGACCGTGCGGATCATCGGAGTGCCGCGGTTCGGTGAGCTGAGGATCGAGGGACGGACGGTGGCGTTGAATACTGTGGTCTCGGCCGAGCACTTCAAGACGGCTCAGTATAAGCCTGACGGGAAAAGTATTGGTCCGGCCGGATCGCTCGATATTCTGGTGGAGGACGGCCGAGGCGGCAGTATCGCCGCCAGCTTGCCGATCACGGTGCGATCTTCGCACCATCCGCCGGTTCTCGGCGAGGCGCGGCGGGTCGAGGTTTCCCAGCAGGTTCTGGGCATTCCTGCGCCGGTCAGCCCGGACGGCGATCCGCTCACGGTGACAATCACCGCGTTGCCCCGCGGCACCGTCCGCAACGGGACCGCGATTCTGCATCCGGGGGACCATGTCACACCGCAGGAACTCTCGAACCTGACGTTCTGGCCGGAAGCAGGCTTCAGCGGCTCCGCGGGCAGCCTTCGCTACAGCGTGGACAACGGCCATGGCGGGATCGTCGAGGGATCGACGGACGTCGAGGTCGGAGCAGCGGCGAGCGGTGCCGATCAGTCCACCGAAGCAGCGTTGTGGGAGGGGCTCCACAGCAGCGCCGACCCACGAGATTTCACAGCTTTTCTGCGGCTTTTCCCCACCTCACCGCATGCTGACGAGGCGAAACGGCGACGCAAGGAACTCGAGGTCGCGAGTGCCAATCCGGCGCCCGCGAAGCCGGAACCGGCGAAGCCCGTTGCTGAATCGACGGCGCCAAAATCACCGGAGAAGCCGGTGGCGGCGACAACGGCCCAGCCGCCGGTAGCGGAAGACCCCCACCCGCCACCATCGGTGATGACGGCTGCCAACGTCCCGGTGGCCGCTGCTCCGACCGGCGCGCCACGCGGCGCCATCAGCGAGGGGAACCGGTTTCAAGACTGTCCGACCTGCCCCACGATGATCCGCATTCCGGCGGGAAACTTCATGATGGGCCTCGGATCGCATGAGCCAGAGTCGATGCCGGCGCACCGGGTGGAGGTCCACGCCTTTGCGATCGGTCAGGCGCCTGTTACTGTTGCGGAATGGAAAGCCTGTATGGCGGCCAAGGCCTGCAAGTTCCTGCCGCGCATGCGCGTCGCCGAAGACCGGACGCCGGTCCATAACCTGAGCTGGGAAGACATCGGTCAATATATGGCGTGGCTGTCCACCACGACCGGACATCCTTATCGGCTGCCCAGCGAGGCGGAGTGGGAGTACGCGGCGCGGGGGGGCACCGCGACACGCTATTGGTGGGGTGAGTCCGTAGGAATGTCCCTGGCGAACTGCAGCGATTGCGGCGGCGCTCAGGACGCTTATGGGCCATTGCCGGTCGATGGGATGTCGCCCAATCCCTTCGGCTTGCTGGACATGCTGGGGGGCGTCGCACAGTGGACGGCGGACTGCTGGTTCCCGAACTATCGCGGCGCGCCGGCCGACGCGACCCCGCGCGACGCAAAATCCTGTGGGAAGCGCGTCTTGCGGGGTGGCTCGTTCCGGGCGCCGCACGATGAGATTACGGTCACGTACCGGGGCAATTACGATGCGCCGGTGCGATACCTCGTTAATGGATTCCGCGTTGCCCGCGATCTGGAGTAGGCACCGGTTCAGTGCGCCTGCGCGACCGGAGCTTCCGTCGCGCGGACATGAATGGTGATCTTCTTCGACATCAGCGGCGGATCGTGCGGAATATGTTCTCCGTCGGCCATCAGGATCTGCAGGGTATGCGTGCCCGGCGGCAGATCGATGTATGTCTCGGTCTGGCCAAGGCCGAAGTGCAAGTGGTTCTTGTCGTTCGGAATGGGCTGATCCAGCGGCGGCAGTGCAGTGTCGATCAGTAGATGATGGTGGCCGGTATTCGGTTTATTGGTTCCGGCCGGCGCCACGCCGAAGTTTCGCGTGCCAAACCAGACCTTGATGTGGGTGGTCCGGATGGTTTCGCCGTCGTTCGGCCAGCCGATATAGACGTAGGCGTCCGCCGGCGCTGGGGTGCGCTTGAACCCTGAATCGGCGGCGTCCTGCTGAGCCGGTGCGGGCTTTGCTGCAGGCGTCTGGCCGTACACAGGTGCCGTGATCACTACCGCGGCGGCGAGGCTCGCCAGGGGCGTCAGGCGTAACAGTTCAGCCATGGAACTCTCCTTCACGGCGGGACGATTATAGTGATCTTCTTGGAATACAGTGGCGGATTGTGCGGAATATGGCTGTCGTCCGCGAACAGCATTTGCAGCGTGTGACGGCCGGGCGGCAGTTCCAGATGCGCCTCGGTCTGACCCAGGCCATAATGGAGGTGGTTTTTGTCGTTCGGGATTTCCTGGTCGAGCGGAGGAAGGTCGGTGTCGACCAACAGGTGATGATGGCCGGTATGTGGTTTCTCGATTCCGGCGGGAGCGACGCCGGCGTTGCTCAGCCCCATACGGACCCAGAATTTGCCGCCTGGGATGACCTGTCCGTCCGGAGGCCAGATAATGTAGACCTTGGCGTCCTCGGGCATCGGCTTGGGCTCGGCCACGGCCATGCCCCCGATCAGTGCCCAGACGACCGTCAGCGGCACGAGCAGGCTGATATGCTTCATATCCGTCCCCCTGGATTCCCCCGGATTGCCCCTTGGACTGCAAGAGGCAAGGAGCTTGTCTTCCCTCATCATCGCGGCGCCGACTCCATTGCGCGTGTGAGCCAAGACCGATCAATGAAAAACTACGTTATCGGCTTCGTGAAGAGACCGCTGTGAACCGTTCCACACGCGCGACGCTTCGACGCGGGTAGATTGCCGGACGACGGAAGGGGATCTGTAATATGTCAAATCCGAGCTTCATCAGTCGCACCGCGTTACTGGTCACTGCAGCCGCTATGTCACTTGTTCTTGGTCGCGCGTTCGCCGAGGACGCGGTGATGCTTGCCTCTACCGTTCCGGGCTATGTTCCGGGCATGGTCGTATCATCGACCGACCGGCTGAGCGTCCCCGAGGGAGCAAGCGCGACGCTGTTGTTTCAATCCGGCGAAATGATGCGCCTGGGCGGCCCGTTCGAAGGCACATTGGGGCAGCAACAGGCAAAGGGCGGAGAGAGCAGTGTCGCAATGCTGGCCGACTTGTTTCGGTTGCACGGCGTCGACGCCACGATGATCGGCGGCACACGCTCGACCAACGTTGCCCGATCGGGAAACTCGATCGATGACGTGCTGGTCGATCCGCAGCGCTCCGGCACCTATTGCATCGAGGCATCGACGTCGGTCTGGATCACCCGGCCGGCAGGCGATCCACGGGTCTATGCGGTCCGCCGCAAAGGCAGCACGAGGACGTTGGGCTGGCCGTCCGCGGCGGCACGCGTGGAGTGGCCCGGGGACGTCCCGATCGACGACGGCAGTCAGTTCGAGATCGCCATGGATGGGTCGTCCCGCGCGACGGCGACCTTCAGGACCATGCCGTCACGCCTGGCGGCCGGTCTGGCGACGGTTGCCACTGGGATCCTGTTGGGATGCCACGATCAATTCGATGACGAGCTGCGTCGGGTCGG
>DASYBP010000307.1:0-2077 GCA_036500715.1 Rhodopila sp. | reverse complement strand
TTTTCGATCCGCACCACGACCCGGCAATCACCAACCGTCATTTGATGCGGCGGCCCGAGCACCGGCCAGCGCTCTTCGGGCTGTGGTGAAGTCTGGTTGAAGATCGCGGCTGAAATCCCGCCGTCGGCTGCCGCGGCGGCGACCGCGTTCGATTGCAAATTGCTGGCAATGCGTGTCTCGGTGCGCCCGCTCGCCGTCACATGGAGCACCAGAAACGTGATCAGCACCAGGGTCCACAACACGATCAGCAGCGCGAAGCCGGCGCTGCGATGCTCCGGACGCAAGCGCACCAATCCCCACCGCCGCATCGGACTACAATCCGTTCGGATTCTCCGATCCTGTCGGCCGGGCGCGTTGAACCTGCTGCGGCACAAGCCCGGCATTGATCAGTTGGCTGCGCAAATCCTCGGTCAGCGCTCGGGCGTCGCGTTGGTCGCGGACCACGTGCGGCGTGATCATCACCAAAAGCTCGGAGCGCATGCGGGATTTGCTCTGGGTGGAAAACAGCGTGCCGAACAGCGGAATATCCTTCAGGATCGGCAGACCGGTGTTGCCTTGTGAGAGATTGTCCGTAATCAGCCCCGCCATACCCACGGTTTGTCCGTCCTGTACCGCGACGCGTGTGCGGAACACTTGGTCGCTGAAGGTCGGCGAGCCGGTGACGGTGTTGGCTGCCGGCGAGGCCACCGAACTGACCTCCTGGCCGATGTCGAGAGAGACCAGGCCGCCGGTGTTGACCCGTGGCGTGACCTGCATAATCACACCGGTTTCGTGATAATCGATGCTGTTGACGGTTGGCGCCCCAGCCGCAAGCGTGCTTGTCGCCTGACCGGTCAGAACCGGCACTTGCTGGCCGACCTGCAGGCGCGCCGGCTCGTTGTCGAGGACCATGATCTCCGGCGCCGACAGAATCTTGACCTTGGTCACTTCGCCAAGAATGGAAAGCGCGAACTGCGGTCCTTTGCTCAAGATGAAATACGACGAACTCGATGGAAAGCTGAGGGCGCTGATCGCCGGATAGGGGCCCAAAGTACTATTGATACTCGACGGCCCCAGGGTTTCGGCAACGTGATCCATCTTGAGAAAGAACTGGGTCCCGTATTGCAGCTGGTCGTTGAGGTCGACCTCGGCGATGGTCGCTTCGATCAGCACCTGCAGCGGGATAATGTCGATCTTGTGCAGCATTCCTTCGATAACCGAATATTCGTCCGGTGTGGCAAAAACCAACAGCGCGTTGTTGGTGCGGTTGGCGATGATCCGCAGGCGATTGACATTGGTGGCGGCGCCGCCACCGGTTTCGGCCGAAAGCGGTTCGGTTGCCGGCGTACCAGCGGCAGCCGCCGGCGGTGCCCCTGCCGCCAGCGCCGAGCCGAGCCCGCCGCCGCCCCCACCCCCTCCGAGCCCGCCGCCCCCACCCCCCCCGAGCCCGCTCGTTCCGGTTCCGGTCGTGCCGGTCGAACTGATGCCGCCCGCCGCACCCCCGACCCCTTGCCCGGCGCCGGGGGCATTGCCGAACCCCAGCGCCGAGGGCGTGGCGCCGGGTGCCGTGGTGCCCGGCGCCGGCGGCGTCGCGGAGACATTGTTCGGGGTGAACGCGCGCTGGAGCAGCGCTTCAAGGTCGGCGCTCTGGCCATTCTGCACATAGTAAACGTGCCAGGTGCGGGCCGTGGCGTCTTCAACCCGCTCAGCCAAATGAAAAAACCGCTCGGCGGCGTCGAGATAGCGGGGCTGCGCCGATACCACCAGCACGGCGTTGACCCGTTCCATCGGCAACACCTGCACGATACCGGCAAGCGCGCCCTCGCCCTGGGCCTGCAACACCTTTTCGAGCTCGCCCGCAAGCTTTGCAGGATCGCTGTCGCCGGCCGGGAACAGCGCGTAGGACCGGCCGGACAATATGTCGATATCGAAGGCCTGGATCAGGCCCACCAATGTCTGACGAACCGCCGCGTCGCCGCTGACGAGCATTGCGTTATCGGCGGGGTCGGCCGCGATCTTGCCGCCCTGTCCGACATAAGGCTCGAGAATTTTAGCAAGGTCCTTGGCCGAAGCATAGCGCAGCGGCACGACCGTGGCG
>DASYBP010000306.1:0-6789 GCA_036500715.1 Rhodopila sp. | reverse complement strand
CCTCCAGCAGGGAGGACTGGAACCAGCCGCGGTGCTGGTCGGAGCCTTCCAGGTAAAGGTCCGCCGGCCAGGGTAGGCCACGTTTTTCCAGCACGAAGGCGTGGGTCGAGCCGGATTCGAACCAGACATCGACGATGTCCATAACCTGTTCGTAGTCGTCCGGGTTACGGTCGGCGCCCAAGAAGCGTGACGGCGCCGAGGCGTACCAGGCATCGGCGCCCTCTTTGGCGAAAACCTCAACAATGCGCTGGACCACGGCCGGGTCGCGCACCGGCTCACCCGTGCGCTTTTCCACGAACACTGTGATCGGCACACCCCAGGCGCGCTGGCGGCTGACGCACCAGTCCGGGCGGCTGGCCACCATCGAACTGATGCGGTTACGGCCGCGGTCGGGCACAAAGTGGGTGGCATCGATCGCGGCGAGCGCTTTCTGGCGAATCTGCTCCGGGCCGTCCATGCGGATGAACCATTGCGGCGTGGCGCGAAAGATCAGCGGCGCCTTGGACCGCCAGGAATGCGGGTAGGAGTGGGTGATCTTGCCGCGGGCGAGAAGCATCCCGGCCTGCTGCAGCGCAGCGCAGATGGCATCGCCGGCCCGGTAAACATGCAGGCCGGCGAACCGCGGAACCCAGGCATTGAAGGTCCCGTCGTCGCCGACGGTTTCCGGCACATCCAGCCCGTTGGCGCGGCCGAGGACGAAATCGTCCTCGCCGTGGCCGGGGGCAATGTGGACGAAGCCGGTGCCGGCCTCTGTGGTGACGAAGTCGCCAGCCAGCAGGGGCGTGTCCTGCTCGTAACCTTGTCCGCGCAGCGGGTGGGCCATGATCGTGCCGGCGAGTTCCGACCCTTTGAGCGTGACCAGGACGGTGTGGGCGGTGATGCCGGTATCCTGCAGAACAGCCGCCAGCAGTGGTTCGGCGATGACCAGTTTCTCCCCGACCCTGGCCATCGAGGCGGGCGCCGCGTCGTCCACCCGGAGGACAGCGTAGTCGAAATCCGCGCCGGCGGCGACCGCGCGGTTACCCGGCATGGTCCAGGGGGTGGTGGTCCAGATCACGATGGCCGCGCCGGTGAGGGCCGGAACCGAAGGCCGGGTGATCGGAAAGCGCACCCAGATCGTCGTGCTGGTGTGATCGTGGTACTCGATCTCGGCTTCCGCCAGAGCGGTCTTTTCCACCGGCGACCACATCACCGGCCGCAGCCCGCGATAAAGCGCGCCATTGAGCAAGAACTTGCAGATTTCAGCGGCGATCGCCGCCTCGGACGGCGGATCCATGGTGGCGTAGCGGTCGCGCCAGTCACCCTCGACGCCGAGACGGCGGAACTCGGCGGCCTGCACCGCCATCCAGTGCGCAGCGTAGGTTCGGCATTCGGCGCGAAAATCGAGGATCGGGACGGCGTCCTTGTCGAGGTTCTTGCGGCGGTAGTCTTCCTCGATCTTCCACTCGATCGGCAGTCCGTGGCAGTCCCAACCGGGAATATAGTTGGCGTCATAACCGGCCATCTGGCGCGTGCGGTTGATCACGTCCTTGTGGATCTTGTTCAGCGCGGTGCCGTTGTGAATGTTACCATTCGCATACGGTGGACCGTCATGCAGGATGAACAGCGGCCGGCCAGCCGAGGACGCCCGGATCTTGGCCCACAGGTCCATGGCGTCCCATTTCGCCAGGATCTGCGGCTCCTTCTTTGGCAGGTCACCGCGCATCGGAAAGCGGGTCTGCGGCAGGAACACCGTGTCGCGGTAATCGCGCTCTGTGTCGGTAGCGGCGTCGTTCATGGCGGTTCCGTCGGGCAATTGCGGGCGGCCGAGGCCGGATCAAGTGGTCGGAGCGGCCAGCCTATACACGGATGCGCTCGCCGCGACCATGCTGAACGCGGAAAGGTGAGATACCAGTCAAAGGCCGCTGACGAGATGCCCCCCGTCGACCACGAGGACACTGCCGGTCATGTAGGATCCGGCGTCGGAGGCCAGCAGCAACAGCGGACCGTCGAGTTCCTTCAACTCGCCCAGGCGTCGCTGCGGGATGCGCCGGACCAGCGCCTTGCCGGCCTCGCTGGCGAAGAAATCGTCGTTCAGTTCGGTCTCGATGTAGCCGGGGGCGAGCGCGTTGACGCGTATCCGGTGGCGCGCCCATTCGAGGGCCAATGCCTTGGTCATCTGCACCGCGCCGGCCTTCGAGACCGCGTAGGTCGCCACCCCGCCGGCCACGCGCAGGCCCACGATCGAGGCAATATTCACGATGCTGCCGCCGCTGCCATGATGGATCATCCGCCGCGCCGCCTGCTGCGCAACGGTCCAGACGCCCTTGAGGTTGGTGTCGATCACGCTGGTCCAGTCGTCCGCCGTCATGTCGATCGCGGGGCGGGTGACGGTCACCCCGGCGTTGTTGATCACGATGCCGACGGGGCCGAACCGCGCTTCCGCCTGGGCGAAGGCCTGTTCGACACTGGCCGCGTCGGTGACGTCCATCCGAACACCGTGCGCCTGAGCGCCGGTGGCGCGGATCGACGCCACGGTCTGCTGCAGCGGTGCCTCGCGGCGTGCGCCGACCGTGACGGTGGCGCCAGCAGCGGCCAGTACGCCCGCGAAGTGCCGCCCGAGGCCGCTGGATGCCCCGGTGACCAGCGCGTGCCGGGCGCTCATTCCGAAGAGATCAGCCATCTGTTTCCCCTGCTAAGCCGGTGGGCCTGGTGGTGGGCGGCGACCGTGAGCGGCGGCTGCACGTTGCAGTGCGGGATCGAACAGATCGCTCCGATCGCCGAACCCAGCCCGCCGAGCCCGAGACTGTGCCGGCGGCGCGCCAGAGCAGCTTCCGCCGCCAGCATGCTGCCGATCGAGGCGCGCGGCGGGGAAAGGTCGTCCATGCGCTCCGAGGACTTAGCCACCCGGCTTCGCCTTCTCGTCGATCAGCCGCGCGAGCCGGCGCAACGCCAACAGATAGCCTTGGGTCCCGCACCCCGCGATCACACCATCCGCGCGGCTGGAGACATAGGAATGGTGGCGAAACTCCTCCCGCTTATGGACATTCGAGATGTGGACCTCGATCACTGGTGCATCGAACGCGTTCAAGGCATCGAGGATAGCGACCGAGGTATGGGTAAACGCCGCCGGGTTGATCACGATCCCGCCGGCGGTCTCACGCGCCTCATGGATCCAGTCGATGATTTCGTACTCGCGGTTGCTCTGTAGGAAGCGCAGGTCCAGATCCAGGTCCTCGGCCAGTTCGCGACAGTCTCGCTCGACATCCGCCAGCGTCTCATGACCGTAGATCTGCGGCTGGCGTTTGCCCAGCAGATTGAGATTGGGGCCGTTCAGTAAGTAAACGATGCGGCTCATCCACGGCTCCTGCGCGAGACGGAATAGAAGGCTACGGCGCCGCTTATGGTCTCACTTCTGTCGAGCATCCCGCAAGGCAGGTAGGCAGAGGCGCGCCGGTCCTACCCTGAGCGCCAACATACACCGACCCATCGGGACGGCGGAGCCCACATTAGGGTGTTGCAGCGGGCTGCCTCACGTCGTGGTGCCTTGCGAACCAAAAGGAGGACTTCCTAGCTTGGGTGCGACGAAAGTCGTGGCTAGTGCGAGATACGCGATCCACGACATAAAGTGTCCGAACGAGGAAATAGGTTCCGATTTCCGAACGCCTCGTCGCGGGCGTTACGGAAGTCAAAGTAACGAAAACCATGTGCGAGATCCAGCTCGCAGGGCCGGCGCGAGCGCGAACAATGCCGCGGGAGGAAGCCTTACTTGGCAATGCAACCGCCACCGAATACGCGGGCCCGCGGATTGCCCGCAAGGCCGTCCGGGGCTCGGAATTGCGTCCTCGTCAAGCGACTATGACGCAGAAAATTCCGAGTTCTATCTTGCTTTTTTCTGGCCGCGTTCCAGCGGTCCACCGAGCGGCGATCGCCTGCCGCTACGCCGGTCGATCATTCGCCAGGCAGATCCGCTTCGGCGTGGAGGTGGCGTCAGCAAAAGGCGTTTGATCTGCTGGGTGTCGGATTGTAGCCAGTAGCGCCGGGCCAATTCAGCATATTATCAAGGTAACTCAGTAACTTGCGAGGTTCCCAAGGGGGAAGCTGAGCGTAAGGGGGCGGCCGCTGCCGCATTGTTGCCTTATCGTCACCGCGCGTCAGCCATGCGGCGAAAACAAGTTCTCCTGTGTCGCAGGACACAGCTTCGACTGCGGGCCCTGGGCAGGGTCGCGATCGAAGCAGCAAGGAGACTTTCATGCGCGGCTATATCGCAATCGTACTGACCATCATCGGCCTGCTGGGCGTCTACGTCGCCTTGCAGCCCCTGCTCACCTGACTGAAGGCGTTGACCCTCTGATTAACGGCGTTAGCACGAGTTCGTGAACCTGGGGCTTTGACTTCCTCGAGCGCTTGCAGTTCCCTTGCACCCGGCGGTTACTGACGCGGTGTGTGGCGATCATCCGACCGGCAACGACCGGCTGGCAGATGCGAACAGCGTCCGCCATCAACGCAAGAAATGCTGCAGGAAAGGGTAATGGAATGTTCGAGATCGGCGTCTTCCACAATGGCGCGTCCAGTCTGCCCGTGGTGATCACCAAGGACGGGGTCGCGGTGAACGACGGCTCCCTGAAGGACGTGCACATCGCGGCGCAGGAAGTCATGGTCAACCAGGTGAAGCAGGGCATTCTTGCCGAAAAGCTGGGGTTCCAGTCGTTCTGGCTGACGGAGCATCATTTTCAGCCGGAAGGCGCGGAAATGAGTCCAAACCCGCTACTCACACAGATGGCGGTCGCGGCGCAGACGAAGAAGATTCGCCTTGGCCAGTGTGCCAACATTGTCGTCTGGCACCACCCGGTGCGGCTCGCCGAGCAACTCGCGCAGCTTGATGTGATCAGCAACGGGCGGCTGGAATGCGGCATGGGACGTGGCTATCAGCCGCGCGAAAACGAGACGCTGGGGCGGCCGTACGGCTCCACGATTCAGGACCAGGAGCGGAACCGCAAGGCGTTCGAGGAAGTGGTTGCAATTATCCAGAAATGCTGGACGCAGCCGTCGTTTTCGCATCGCGGCGAGAATTTTTCCATTCCGCCGACCTATACGAAATGGAACCACAAGCAAACGATCGCCTACTTCCAGATGGACAAGGTGGAGCGCCGGCTGGAGGATGTCATCGAGATCGGCGCGCCCGACATGTACTCGGCCGGCAACCCGGTGCAGGCGACAACCACGACGCTGAAAGAGCTGCAGGTTTTCCCGCAGCCGGTGCAGAAGCCGCACCCGCAGATCTGGGAGCCGGTGACCAGTTCGCGTTCGCTGAAGTGGGCGGCGGAGCACGGCATCAACGGGGTGATGATTGTCGAGCCCAACGATCGGCTGAAGAAGAACATCGATATCTATTACGAAGCGGCGGAGAAGGCCGGCTGGCCCGACATGCTGAACCGCGGCAAGTTCAAGTACGGCTGGGACGCGGAAAAGCGCCGCGGCATCATGACCAGCCGCTATATCCACGTGACCACACCGGGCAAGGAAAAGCAGGCGATGGAGCGGGCCGCGCGCGCGATGGAGCTGCAGTTCGACTATTACGGCCCGTTCGGGTTCGGCGCCGTGGTGGCGCGGCTGGATGAGCCGATGTTCGATCTGAACAAGCGGGTCACGGCGGACATCCTGCGCGAGCGGGAAATCGCCATTCAGGGATCGAAGCAGTTCGTGATCGACAAGATCATGAAGATGAAGAAAGAGATCGGCTATGACGATTTCAACTTCATGGGCTGGTTCGAGCTGGGCGGCTTTGAAGGGCGGGAGATCGAAGACCAGATGCAGTTGTTCGCCGAAGAGGTGATGCCGGTGATCGCGCGCGAATGCGGCGGCAAGGTGGACCTGCCGGAGCGCGGCATCAATTACGCAGCATAAGGGGAAACGCAAGATGGCAAGCAAGCAGAGCGAGCAACTCGTTACGTACTTCAAGAGCGTCGTCGCGGCGCTGGCGGCGAACCCGCAGATGCCGCTGGACGAGATGCGGACGTTGTTCGAGCATATGGGGGACGTAACGGCGGAGCCCGGCGGCGTCGATTACATCGAAACCGACGCGGGCGGCGTTCCGGCACTGTGGGCGGTACCCAAGGGCTGCGCACAGGACAGGGTGCTGTTGTGCGCGCATGGCGGCGGGTACGTGACCGGATCGATGTTCACGCACCGCAAGATGTATGCGCATCTGGCGAAGGCGGTCGGGTGCCGCGCGCTGATTGTGCACTATGGACGGGCGCCGGAAAATGTTCACCCAGGTCCGGTCAACGATATGGCGAAGGCGTACAGCTGGTTGCTGGATCAGGGCGTCAAGCCGCAGCATATCGCCGTGACGGGCGATTCAGCGGGCGGCGCTCTAGCGATCACGACCATCCTCAAGATACGCGACCAGGGCCGGCCGCTGCCGGCGGCGACAATGCCGTTGTCACCGTGGATCGACATGGAGGCGACCGGCGCCAGCTATGAGACGAACAAAGAGCGTGACGTCCTGGTGATGCCCGACCTCATCGCGGGGATGGCCTCGACGTTCCTGGGTGAGAAGGGCAATCGGAAGGATCCGCTGGCCAACCCGCTGAATGGTGACCTGCGCGGCTTGCCCCCGGTGTACATCCAGGTCGGTGGATACGAGGCACTCCTGGACGACAGTCGTTCGCTTTCAGAAAGGGTTCGGAAGGCGGACGGCGAGGTCAAGATCGACGTGTTCCCAGAGATGCAGCACGTCTTCCAGTTCCTGGCCGGCGCGGCGCCGGAGGCGGATGACGCGATCAAGCGGCTGGCGACGTGGGTCCG
>DASYBP010000305.1:0-1679 GCA_036500715.1 Rhodopila sp. | reverse complement strand
CTGCGGCGAACGGCGGACAAATCGGCAATGAACAAGCCTGGGTCGCGGTGCTCATCGCAGGCGACTACAACGGCGATATCGGCAATCCCACCATCCGACACCGGCCATTTTGGCCCACTCAGCCGGCCGCCTATGACACGGGCGTGGATGGCGCTGGGTTCGGGATTGCCGTTGCCCTCTGACAATGCCAGGCAGCCGATTAGGGACCCGTCAGCCAGCTTCGGCAACCACTCCCGCCGCTGCGCGTCTGACCCGGCTGTCATGATCGCTTCGGCGGTGAGATAAGCTGTCGAACTGAAGGGTAGCGGGGCCACCGTTCGACCGATTTCCTCGGCCAAGACGCAGAGCCCTTCGTAACCCAGACCGGCGCCGCCGAACTCTTCCGGAATAGCCGCCCCAATCCAGCCCATCCCAGCGACCAAGCGCCACAGGTCGGCGGCGTACCGCTCCTGGCCGTCCAAGGAACGGCGGACGACAGCCGGCGTGCACTGTTCAGACAAAAAGCGGCGGGCCTGATCGCGAAGCTGCTTGAGGTCGTCAGAAAAGTCGAAATTCATCACATTTCCCCTTTCCACCACGTTGCCAGTTCGAGGCTGGAATGTGAAGTTAGTCCCCATTCGCTGCCGGCAGGCCAATTGGCGACGAGCAGTCCGCCCGGTGATTTAGCGCGCCATACGTTGTCACTTCGTCGCGATCGCGCACGTGTGGTCCTGTAACTCCTCACCAGATCCGCGGTCCCCGGCCGCGAGGTCCGCATGATCGTCGAGCAGAATGAACCCGCTCGCGCCATCCCCGAATGTCGCCCCGGTTGCCACGAGGGTATGCTGGCCCATACCCGCCAAAGCTTTTGGGTCGGCGTCGGCCAGCACGTGGAACGGGTCTATTCTATCAAAGTTCGGCCGATCAATGCGAATCGCGCGATAGCGATGTCCGCTTAAAGGCACCGGAAATGGCGTCCAGACTGCGCCGACATTTTCGAGATTTGCCTTGAGGATGTCGTGCACGTCGGGCCGGATACAATCGATATGGATATGTAACTGGTTTTGACTCCGGCCAACGGCCGAATTGATGGCGAGCGACACCGCGTCGCGCGGCAACGACGTGTGCAGACGGTCTTCGACGAACGATCGCGCCTGCCACGCGGCCCGCCAGTAGTTGGTTTCGCCTTCGGCGAGAATCGCCGGGTCCTCGATTCCGCTTATCCGGGCGGTGGGGATCAGCAGGAACTGGGCGATGCCATTGATATCCTTCAACACTACGAAGCCCTTGTCGACGCCGGCGGTGATATCGACGGCGGAGCAAGGCGCCGGCATGTGATCCGCTTCCTCATGCGGTACGCATTTGCCATTGACAATGCTCCACAATGCTGATGGGTCGGCAGCGCGTCCGCTAGCCGGGACCAACAGCAACGCTACCAGCCAGGCCAGACGCATCAGCCGGCCTCCAACACCGAGCCAGCCAGCAACTCACAAAGCTTTGCCATTTCGGTGTGATCGGCGTCCGCACCAAACTTTGACTGTGCCGAAACAATCATCTCGCTCACCAAGGCTGACAGCGGCGCGGCGGTGCCCGTCTCGCGACCGACCTGCAGCGCGATGGACAGGTCTTTCGCCAGCAGCCCCATCGTGAAGCCGGCGTCGAATTTGCGGGACAACACGAATTGTCTGAACTTCTTCTGC
>DASYBP010000304.1:0-13352 GCA_036500715.1 Rhodopila sp. | reverse complement strand
CACGTCTCCGCACGACTAGAGGCTGAATACGAACAACATCGACGTGTTCTGCACGTCCTTATAGCCGGGCGACTTGTTCAACATGTCGCGCGCCGGGACATTTCCTCCGATCAGCACTGCAACGTATTGTTTGCCATTTATGGAGTAGGTCATCGGTGGCGCCGAACCAAGCGAACCGGCATTGAAGCTCCAAAGTGGCTTCAAAGTGACGTCGTCCAGGGCGTAGACCATACCGTCGACGGTCGTTGTAAAAATCAGCCCGCCGGCCGTTGACGTTACCCCGGAATAGACAGCGCGGGGCAATGTTTGCTGTGCCGATTTTTTCCCGGTCGCCGGATCCAAAGCCGTTACGCTTCCCTTGACTTCTTCAGCATTCGATGACGCACCCCCGAGCCAGAAGTAGCCACTGGCGTCATTGGACGGATCGACGGTGACGTTTGAGCAGCCTTCAATGCCCCCGCCATACGACAGATGAGTACGAGAGCTGTAGGTGGTCGGGAAGAAATTCACGCCACCCTGGATGTTCGGGCATCCCTCCAGCTTGCCTTGCTCGCGCCGCGAAGCCTTGCCGATCTTGTAGGTCTGCAGTTCCTTGTTCGGATTGTACTCGATCGGCTTGCCACTCTTCGGATCGATCCCGTCGGTCCAGTTCACCTTTTCGGCATACTGCTCTGCAGCGATGAACTGGCCGTTGGTACGATCGAGCGTATAAAAGAAGCCATTACGCCCGAAATGAGCGACGATTTTCCGATCCTCGCCATTTACCTTAGTATCGAGCAGTTGCTGGACGCCGATTTCGTCATAGTCCAGGAAGTCGCCAGGCGTGTATTGGAAATACCACTTCATTTTGCCGGTGGCGACGTCGAAGGCGACGGTGGAGTTAGTGAACAGATTGTCGCCGGGGCGATATTCCGGGTCGAACATCGGTACAGGCTGACCGGTGCCCCAAATCGTCAGTTTGGTGTTTGGATCATAGGAGCCAGTTTGCCAAAACGAACCCCCGCCATGCTTCCAGGCATTGTCGGTCCCTTTCCAGGTGTCTCCGCCCGGCTCGTCGGGGGCTGGAACGGAATAGGTCCGCCAAATATGTTCGCCGGTGTCCGCGTTGAAGGCGTCGATATGTGCGCGGGCGCCGCGGTCGCCGCCGCTGCCGCCGACAATCAGCTTGTCATCGATGACGAGCGGGGCCGACGTCAGCGATGAAAACGAAGTCACCGGGTCGTCGAAGCTGACCGTCTTGACCAGTTCGCCGGTGTCCGCCTTGGTCCAAAGGATCTTGTCATCCGCGGTCACGGAGATTACGAAATTCTTATAGAGGGCGACACCGCGGTTCGACGGTATCCACACATCGGCCTTATTGGTGCCGGGGTCCATCAGCCAGGTGATGCGGGCATTCTGGGGATCCCGCGCATCAACCCTGTAAACGGCGCCGAAGCCGTCGACGATAAACATGAAACCGTCATTCACGAGGGGTGTGCTTTGATGACCGCCCAGAGCCATCACGCCGACGCCGTTCACACCACCGAGTGCAACCGTGTAGGCGACATGAAGATCCTTCACGTTGTCCTTGTTGATCTGGTCAAGCTCGGAATAGCGATGCGAGCCGTAGTCCTTGTTGACCATCAGCCAATTCTGCGGCTCTTTGTCTGGGTTCATGAGCCGTTGTGACGTGACATCGGCTGCCAGCGCCGAAAGGGATGTCGACGCGAGCATAGCGGACGCCAGCAGCGTGGCACGTTTGGTTGTCCTGAGCTTCATTGCTTCCTCCCATTTACTTGTAGAAGATTCTTAGCTCCGAGGTTGCTGCGTGCCGCTTATGGTTTCCTCCGCCAATCAAGACACCGGTAACGCGCAAGCCTACAAGGGAGCACGCAAGAACAAGCTCGCTGATCTCACACCCGCGACAGCAAAGAGATCAGGCGCGAGTGTTTCGCCCAGGCCGCGGAAAAGTCAAGTACCCTGGGTTGTGTCGTGAGCCGGACTGCCCTCACACATCGGGAATCGAGGAACCGGCTACGTCTGCGACAAGACCTCTAGCATGATCTTGCGGTTGCTCACCTGATTGCGCCCTTGGCGGGACCACCACTATGATGCGGTCTGATAAGGGAGAAAACGATGCGTTATGGTGCGTTGCATTGTACTGGCGGTCAACCTGTTCTTTCGCCACTGTTGGCGATGACTGTGATGACACTGATCACCTGCTTTGCTGGCTCAGTGCTCGCGGGCGAAGATACTGTCGCCAGAGGGGAAGCCCTTTGGAAGGACAAGGCAGGCTGTCAGCAATGTCACGGCTGGGCGGGCGACGGCAAGGGCGGTTTCCATCACGAGGGTCACGCGCTGTCACTCCGCGTGACGCAGCTAAGCCGTGACCAGATCCGCATGACAATCCAATGCGGCCGGCCAGGAACACCGATGCCGCATTTCGACCGTTTCGCGTACACCGACAAGCGCTGTTATGACATGACCGCGGAAGATCTGGGCGACAGTATACCGCCTGATTCGCCCACGGCCCTGCAACCCTACGAGATTGATGCCCTAGCCGACTACGTCGCGACCAAGCTCAAGGGCGCGGGCCCAGCAACGCGCAGCCAGTGTCTCGCGTTCTTCGCGGGATCAGCCGGCGCGCAGTGCGACACCTATCCTGACAAATAAAGATGGCCCGCGACCCAGCGCGGGCCATCTGAGCTCTTATCTACTCTGACCATGCTCCGCAGCAGCCGAGCATGGCTGCCTGCTTAGAGGCTGAAGACGTAAAGCATTGACGTGTTCTGCATGTCCTTGAAGGCTGGCGTCTTGTTCAAGATGCCCTTGGTCTGGATATTACCGCCGATCAGCACGGCGATATACTGCTTGCCGTTGATCGAATAAGTCATCGGCGGCGCCGAGCTGAATGAACCGGTGTTGAACGTCCAGATCGGCTTCAGGGTTGTGTCGTCGAGTGCATAGACCGTTCCATCGGCAGTCGTCGTTAGCACCAGGCCCCCGGCGGTCGCCGTCGCCCCTGACATAACGGCATGGGGCATCGGCAGCTGCGCGACTTTCTTCCCGGTCGCAGGATCCATGGCCGCCACGCTGCCTTTTTGCTCCTCGGCGTTGGCGGGGGTTCCGCCGAGCCAGTAGGCGCCATTGTCATCGTTGGAGGGATCGGGGGCGACCGTCTGGCAGCCTTCGATTCCACCACCATAGGACAGGTGCGTGCGCAGGCTGTAAGTGGTCGGGAAGTAGTTCACGCCACCCTGCATGTTGGGGCAGAACTCGATCTGTCCCTGCTTGCGCCGTGACTCCGCACCGACCTTATAGGCTTGCAGATCCTTATTCGGGTTGTACTCGACAGGCTTGCCGGTTTTTGGATCGATTCCGTCAGTCCAATTGACCTTCTGAGCGTATTGCTGGCTGGCGATATATTGGCCGTTAGTCCGATCCAACGTGTAGAAGAAGCCGTTGCGTCCAAAATGCGCGACAATCTTGCGATCCTCGCCATTCACCTTGGTGTCGACCAGTTGCTGAATGCCGACCTCGTCAAAGTCCAGAAAGTCGCCCGGCGTATACTGGAAGTACCACTTCATCTTGCCGGTAGCGAGATCAAAGGCGACGGTGGAGTTGGTGAACAGGTTGTCGCCGGGACGATACTCCGGATCGAACATGGGAACCGGCTGCCCAGTACCCCAGATGGTCAATTTGGTAGCGGGGTCATAGGAACCGGTCTGCCAGAACGAACCGCCACCATGCTTCCAGGCGTTGTTCTTATCCTTCCAGGTGTCGCCGCCGGGCTCGCCTGGGGCGGGCACGGAATATGTCTGCCACAGACGCTCGCCGGTGTCCGCATTGAAGGCGTCGATGTGGGCGCGGGCGCCACGGTCACCGCCAGATCCGCCAACAATCAACTTGTCATCAACCGCCAGCGGCGCAGAGGTCAAGGTGCATAGGGACGTCTTGAGGTCATCGAACTGGACGGTCTTGACCAGTTCGCCGGTGTCCGCCTTGGTCCACAGCACTTTGCAGTCGCCGGTGACCGAGATCACCATGTTCTTGTACAGGGTCACGCCGCGGTTGGATCCGATGAACATGTCGGCCTTGTTGGTGCCGGGATCCATCATCCAGGTGATACGCGCCATTGCCGGGTCGCGTACGTCGATGCGGTATACAGCGCCCCAGGCATCGACGACGTACATGAAGCCGTCGTTCACCAGCGGCGTGCTTTGATGGCCGCCGAGGGGATTGAACCCGGATCCGTTTACCCCGCCCAGGGCGACAGTAAACGCCACATGCAAGTTCTTGACGTTGTCCTTGTTGATCTGATCGAGTTCCGAATAGCGGTGCGAAGAATAGTCCTTGTTGACCATCAGCCAATTCTGCGGCTCTTTGTCAGCATTCACAAGCCGATCCGGCGTGACGTCCGCCGCAACTGCGGTAAGGCAGGTCGAGGCGAGCAACGTTGGCACCAAGAAAACAGCTTGTCGGACGGAACGGCTTCTCATTTGTTCATTTCCCCCTGGGTCGATGTCAGAAGAGCGCGTGCGTGTTTCCAGTGACGTCTTCCCTTTGACGGAGAAGAGTCAGACGTCAAATCGAAGTCGGATTTTTTCGCTTTGTAACCCCTGTGATCGTGACCAAAGCAGCATAGATTGCCTTGCTTCGTTCGGCAAGGCCATCTGTGCGGGGTGCAATCTGAACCGGGTGATACCCGTGACGCCTTTAGGCCGCTGACCAGCCTGCTCTCGCCCGATCATAACCAACCGGGCGAGGCGCCTGGCGTATCAGAGGCTAAACACGTACAGCATCGACGTGTTCTGCATATCCTTATGCGACGGCGTCTTATCGAGAATGGTCTTTGTTTGCACGTTGCCGCCGATCAGCACCGCTACATACTGCTTGCCGTTGATCGAATAGGTCATCGGCGGGGCCGAACTGTACGAACCGGTGTTAAAGCTCCACAGCGGCTTCAGCGTGGTGTCGTCAAGCGCGTAGACCATGCCGTCGGCGTTCGTCGTCAGGACCACGCCGCCTGCTGTCGTAGTGACACCAGACATGATGGCGTGCGGCATAGACATCTGCGCGGCCTTTTTCCCGGACGTGGGGTCCATGGCCGTCAGGCTGCCCTTGACTTCCTCGGCGTTGGCGTACGTGCCACCAAGCCAGTAGGCGCCGTTGTCATCATTGCTGGGGTCAACGGAAATATTCGAACAACCCTCAATGCCGCCCCCATACGACATGTGCGTGCGCGGGCTGTAGCTCGTCGGGAAGTAGTTCACGCCGCCCTGAATGTTGGGACAGGTCTCGATCTGGCCCTGCTCCCGCCGGGATGTTTTGCCGGTCTTGTAGGTCTGCAAGGCCTTGTTCGGGTCGTACTCGACGGGCTTGCCGGTTTTCGGATCAATTCCGTCAGTCCAGTTGACCTTCTGGGCATACTGCTGGCTGGCGATGAACTGGCCGTTTGAACGATCCAAAGTGTAGAAAAAGCCGTTGCGACCGAAATGCGCGACCAGCTTGCGATCCTCGCCATTGATCTTTGTGTCGATCAGTTGCTGGATGCCGATCTCGTCATAGTCCATGAAATCGCCCGGCGTATACTGGAAGTACCACTTCATCTTGCCGGTGGCGACATCGAACGCGACCGAGGAGTTCGTGAACAGATTGTCGCCCGGCCGGTATTCCGGATCAAACATCGGAACCGGTTGCCCGGTGCCCCAGATCGTCAGCTTGGTGGCTGGGTCATAGGATCCGGTTTGCCAGAACGAACCGCCGCCATGCTTCCACGCTTCGCTGCTCCCCTTCCAGGTGTCGCCGCCAGGCTCATTCGGGGCGGGAATCGAGTAGGTCTGCCACAGGCGCTCACCCGAATCAGCATTGAACGCGTCGATATGGGCTCGGGCGCCGCGATCGCCGCCAGATCCTCCGACAATCACTTTGTCCTCGATCACCAACGGCGCCGACGTCAGGGCGCAATGCGATGTCTTCAGATCGTCGAATTGCACCGTCTTGACCAGTTCGCCGGTATCCGCCTTGGTCCAAAGCACTTTGCAGTCCCCGGTGACCGAAATCACCATGTCCTTGTGCAAGGCCACGCCGCGGTTCGAAGCGATGAACATGTCGGCCTTATTGGTCCCGGGATCCATCATCCAGGTGATCCGGGCCGTGGCCGGATCGCGCACGTCAATGCGATACACAGCGCCCCAACCATCAACGACGTACATGAAACCGTCGTTCACCAGCGGCGTGCTCTGATGGCCGCCCAGCGGGCTGAACCCGGAACCGTTCACTCCACCCAGCGCGACGGTGAATGCCACGTGAAGGTTCTTGACATTGTCCTTGTTGATCTGGTCAAGCTCGGAGTAGCGATGCGACTCATAGTCCTTGTTGACCATCAGCCAGTTCTGCGGCTCCTTGTCGGAATTCAGCAGCCGTGTCGAAGTAACGTCGGCAGCCACTGCCGTGAGGCAGGTTGTGGCGAGCAATGCTGGAACCAAGAAAACCGCGTTTCGGACTGAACGATTGCTCATTTGTTGTCACTCCCCTTATTGCTCAATTCGGGAGATTGCTTGCGCTTCCCCGTCCCACCTTGGACTCAAACCGGGAGCGAACTCAACTTCTCGTGCAGCAACCTCGCTTATTGACGCAGTGACAGCGTAGTTCGCATCAGCGGATGCGGCAAGCCTTGGCCCGTGTCAGCCGCAACTCTTCCGTCCGTTCCCTTGCCGCCCGGAACGACGTTGCCTCGGCTAATTGCTAGGATCCAGCAGCGGGCCCTTGTCTGGCAGCAACACCGGCGGAAGTTCCTCGAACGTGAGATCATCCCCCACCTCCTTGATCGTCGCCGTATCAGTGGCCGGGCTTTGCTGCCCGTTATCGTTCTGCATCCGACCGGCCTTGATGTCGCTGCGGGGATCGGTGTCGGGTGGTGGTTGACGATCAGCCAACACACCCATCACGTCCTGCCCTTTATCGTGCTTCTCCTGCGCATCAGCGATTTTGCGTGCCAGCGCGTTCGTGTAGCTGATCTGATAGCTGCGCGGCGTCCCGGACGGGACATTGTTGGCGTCCAATTCCGTGGCCCAAAGGTAGATATGGCCCGGATCCTTGGTGCGCTTATTGGGCTCTGAAATAAGGCTCGACACGAGGTTGAACCGCGTCGGCAGCTTATGCGTCGTCGGCCAGCCCATCAAACCGGTGATCGCTGCATAGCTGACGCCGAAAGACGCGGTCGTCAGCACGATCGCGGCAGCCTTCACCCACCACCGCCACAGCGATGTCAGGTTGAGGCTCAGCAGCAGCATGGTCACCAGGACGTACGCGGCAACCAACCCGGCAACCGACTCGTTCAGCATGCCAGCCGCCCCGAACCCAATCCCAGACTATTTCGGTCCATTGCCCGCCGAGGGTCTGCGGACGGCCCTGACCAGGGACACCGGCCGTCCGGTATTGACCTCGGTGACCTTGCCGTCCGCATCAAGTGTGAAGCGAACGTACGTCTCCTCTTGGCCCTTGTGGTCAAAATCATATGTCCCATAAAACACCACACTCGCGGTTGGATTGAGTTTTTCCACCTTGATCGAGACCGGCACCTTATCGGTCGAGGCAGCGAGAAATTCTTGCGCGTTCACAACGTACTCACCGGGCACAATGCCGCGGACAGTAACAATCTCCTGGTTCAGCGGGTTCTGGATCGTGCGGCCGTTGACGGTGAGCCTTTCGCGGGAACTGCCGCGATCGTCATGGTCGAGATGCATCAGGCCCGCTTCGCGAGAATGGTACCAGACGATATTGTCGGCCGGGTCCTGCACATACATGTCCATATCGGTCGGGTCGTTGTCGGGCCAGTTCATGGTGATCAGGAATTCGGCCTTCATCTCCACCGTTCCGGACTTGGCGGTGGGGTTCACCAGCGAAAAGGCGATGAACACCATAAACGTCAGACCTAGCACCACGTTGAAGAGCATGTCGGTGAACGGAACGAACGTGCCGTCGTCGCTGCCCCGCGGGGGGTCATGTTCAAACATTGTCGGCGCGCTCAAGAATGGAGATCACGTGAACTTCGGTCACCTCGGTGATCGTGTCGACGAGGTCGGCCACGCCCAGGCCGAGAAAATAATATTCCAGCTTCAGCAGAAGCGCGGTGCCGATCCCGGTCACCGTGATGTTCAGGGCAATAGCCATGCCGCCGCTCATGCCGGACAGAGCCTTCCGCAACGTCTCCGCGTCGAATGCGCTCAACCCGGCGATCGGGATCAACATCAGGATAAAGCCGAGGGCGGTGCCGAGAAGTGCGAGGCGCAGCAGCGCTTCAGACACGAACAGGCCAAGCCGCTCGCGGCCGTGAAGCTGGTTGGCAAGGACGCGCAGCAGCAGCGTCTGATCGACCCGGCCGCCTCCCTGAGAGCGGGCCTTGGCAACAAGATTGCCGATATGCCGCGCAATCGTGCTGCCGCTCGGTGTCCGTTCGAGGTCGCTGACCTCCAGATAAGGCCGCCCCCGGGCCTCATGAAGCAGATTCTGAAACGAACGGGCGGCCACCGACTCTTTCGATATGAACCAGACCTGCACCAGACAGTGCAGGCTGGTGAACGCAAACAGGCCAAGGATCAACGTCGAGATATGTGTTCGGTCGGTTTCGAGCATCACTTGAATGATGCTGAGTTGCCAGAGCACCACCAGCCCGAAGGCCGTCAGGCACATCAGAATTAGCCAGCGAAGCAGCGGCAGATAGTCGTGTGACTGGGATGATGGGGCCAGGAAGACCGAAGACCGCTGACCAACCGAAGATATCGCCACGAGTTATCCTTCTCTGTCTCAGTTCGCTTCAAGCGTCACCATCTCGCCACTCGGAAGCCGCCGGCTGCCGCCGTCTCGAGTTCATCACCGTCCATGTCTCTGGATTCCGCCCCCGCCTCTGCATTCCGCCCATTCCTCTGCTATCCGCGGCCGAGACCGGGGAGGCTACTTGGTGCAGTCCTTGAGATCAGCCTCCGCCAGGGAGAAAACATAGGCCTTTCCGCTTTTAAGCGTGACATCCTTCACCACGCAGGTACGTCCGTTCACGTCGATAAACTTTACGTCATATTGCCCGGCTGCGATGCCCTTCAGTTCCAGACGCTCGTCCATCGCGACGCTTCCATCCGGATCGTTCGCACACTGGTTCGGTCCCCATCGGGTCATGCCCGCAGGCGCCAGATACAGTTCGGCTATCATGGCCGATGTCAGATTCCAGAACCGCATCCGCTCGGCCGCCAACACGGCCGTCGACCCAACTGCCGCGAGCAGGCAGACGAGAGCAAAAGCGCTTTTCCGCATAAGCCCCTTCTTCCGGCGTCGCGGCCGGCGACGTGACTCGTTCACCAAATTGTGCGGGAGCGATCGCCGTATTGGCAATGGTGCTTCCTTGTTGGGTAAGGTCTGTTTCATTGACGCTTGATCGGGATTTGGTATCACTGCCGCATCCTAGGAAATGATGCAACGGCGATAGCAGTTGACCCGCCTGGCGGGCCAGTTGCTTTACTGCCTACGGCGGTGTTTTCTCCGCTCATCAGCCTCCGAGGCCCAAGAGTATGCCCGTCAAACTCGTCCCCGCTCGTTCAGCCCGCTCGCCACGCCAGTGACCGCGGCCACTCGCACCATCATCGAACCGGCGTCTGTTCCGCGTTTCCCACGTGGAACGCGGTTCCGCTTTGACGCCACCCGCGAGGCCTGGGTCATTCTGGCCCCGGAGCGCCTGATGATGCCGGATCAGGTCGCAGTCGAGGTGCTGAAGCTGGTAGACGGATCCCGCGCGGTCACAGCAATCGCCAGCCGGTTGGCCACCCAGTTCGCGGCCCCGCCGGCCGAGATCCTGGCCGATATCGTGGGGATGCTGCAGGAACTCGCCGATGACACAGTGCTGGAAGACGCCCGTCCTACTGCGCGGCCGCCACCGTAGGCAGGTCAGCGCGGAGGAAGGGTGGCACCGGCTCGACCGGAGGCGGTTCGATCGCCGATCCGACGGCACGCAGAGCTGCCACGAACGTCGCCTGCGGTTCGGTCGTCAGATACTGCGACGGCATCAAGGCCACCACCCGGCGGTGTTCCATGCCAATGTCATAGAGCCTGACGCCGTAGCTTGTTCCGGCGCTGACACGAGCGCTCAGCCCCGGAACGATCGCCACTCCCCGTCCGGACTGGACCAGTGCCAGCGCAAGCTCATAGGACCGGACGCGGCCAACCACGCGATGGGTCGGGAGGTGATGCTGATACCAATCGGCGATGCGCATCTGATACGGACTGCCGAAGGTAAACTGCAGAACACTGTTCAAAACCAGCCGGTCACGGGGCTCTAGCTGGGTGTCTGGATCCGTCACCTGAGAAAGATCCAGCGACCGCGGAACGGCCAGCACGTACGGGTCGGAAAAAACGTCGCTTTGCAGGAACGACAGGCTGCCACTGGCGACCGAGCCCGCTGCGACAACGGCGACGGTCAGTCGCCGGGTGTAAAGCATCTCGACCGCCTCGGCCGGCGCCACCTCGTGTACGTCGAGTTCCACGTCGGGAAACGTCTCGGCCATGCGCATCTGCACATCTGGCAGCAGATTACGCGCGACAGAACTCAGCATGCCGACAGACAGAACCCCGCGTACTCCCTTGGCGTGCGCGGCCAGCCCCACCATAGTCTTGTCAACCTCGGCCATGATTGCGTCGGCGCGGCGGCACAAAAATGCGCCCGCCTCGGTCAATTCGAACTGACCGCGACCACGTTCAAACAGCAGCTGTCCGACAGCTTCCTCAAGCTTGGCTATGTGCTGCGACAGTGACGGCTGCGTCTGGTCCAGAAGCTTCGCCGCACGCGTCAGCGACCGCGAATGTGCCACCGCCAGAAAGATGCGTAGCTGATTGAGGGTAAATGACGGCGGGATCATCGGAGGAATTCATCCAGAGGCGTTTCAACCCGGGAAGAACACCAGAGTGCGGCCGATCCCGCAATGGCGACGCGGCCTATACCGCGCCGCCGCTGGTAAATTGGTGCTGCCGTTAGACGACGGCGCAGCCGTAAGCGTTGATTTCGCAGCCAACCGAAATGCGTACGATGGTGGGTTTCCGCCAAGCCATTTTTCTTCTCCCAAAATGCACCCGCCAGATTATCCGGGCGGGCCTTTGACAACATCCTTCGGTCCGGTAAAGACCGAAAGTTATATCCACTATAAGCAAACCAGCAGTGGCGCGACGCAGCCGGATCGTGTCGATATAGCGCGGCGTTCCCCGATTGTCCGAGCCGTGTTCCACACCGTCGGGGTCCCTACCGTCGGGATCCCTCTGACCGAATTGAATCAAGGCAATGCCAACCCCTTCGACCGCCATCGAACCACCGCTCGCCGTCCTGGCGGAACTGACCCATCGGTGCCCGCTTCAGTGCCCGTACTGCTCCAATCCGGTGCAACTTTCCGGCGCGTCAGGCGAGTTGACGACCGCCGAGTGGCAGGATGTATTGACCCAATCGGCCGCGATCGGGGCGCTGCAGGTGCATTTCTCCGGCGGTGAGCCGACCGCCCGCCGGGATTTGGTCGAGCTTGTCCGACACGCCGTGTCCGTTGACCTCTATACCAATCTCATCACGTCCGCCGTGCTGCTGGACCAGGCACGGGTCGACGCGCTGGCCGAGGCCGGGCTCGATCATGTTCAAATCAGCTTTCAGGATGCCGACTATGCGAACGGTGACCGGGTGGCCGGCATGGCCGGGGCGCAGAAAAAAAAGCGGGAGGTAGCGGCCATCGTGCGCCGGGCAGGCTTGCCGCTGACCGCGAACCTGGTGGTGCATCGCCAAAATCTCGGCTCGCTGCCGGCCATGCTGGACGTGGCTGTTGAACTTGGCGCAGCGCGGATCGAAGTGGCACACGTTCAATACTACGGTTGGGCGCTGGCCAATCGGGACGCGTTGCTGCCGACCCGAGAACAGCTCGATACGGCAACAAAGGAGGTCGAGGCCGCGCGAATCCGCCTCGCCGGTGCGGTGGTGATCGATTACGTGGTGCCGGACTACTATGCCCACCTGCCGAAATCCTGTATGGGCGGCTGGGGCCGCCGCTTCCTGACGGTGACGCCGAAGGGCCAGGTGCTGCCATGCCACGCCGCGGAAAGCCTGCCCGGCTTCGCGTTCCCGTCGGTGCGAGACCGTTCACTTTCTGAAATCTGGCAGGCGTCGGAGGCGTTCAACCGCTTCCGGGGCACTGACTGGATGCCGCCGCTTTGCGCCGCATGCGATCGTCGTGAGATCGACTGGGGCGGGTGCCGCTGCCAGGCCTTCGCGCTGACCGGTGACGTCGGTGCCACTGACCCCGCCTGCGGCAAATCGCCGCATCACGCACTGCTGGACGTCGCGGTGCAAAGTGCGCAAGTGGCGCCACAGGATTTGATCTATCGCCGGATCGGCGCCGTGCCGGCCGAATAACACGCAACGCTTCGCCATGCCATCGCGGCTTGGCGCGTCGCCTCCCTTGCCATCCGGCGGACTGCGTGGTGCAAGGGGACTCTCTTCACAAACGGGAGGTTCACATGCGCCACGAAACGCTGACCTATCAGGCTGACGGTCTGACGATGCAAAGCCAGCTTTTCTTCGAGCCGGCCTCCGGACGACATGCCGGAGTGCTGGTGTTTCCAGAGGCGTTCGGCCTCGGATCGCACGCCACCTCCCGCGCCGAGCGGTTGGCCAAACTCGGCTACGTTGCATTGGCCTGCGACCTGCACGGCAACGGCCGCGTCGTCGATGATCTGCAGGAAGCGATCGGCCTGTTGCAGCCACTTCTCGCCGACGCCAAACGCACCCGTGCCCGCGCGTCCGGCGGTCTGAAAGCACTCACCGCTCGGGCGGAGGTCGATGCCACGCGGGTTGCCTCGATCGGCTTCTGCTTTGGCGGCACCATGTCGCTTGAGCTTGCCAGAGCCGGCGAGGACCTGAAGGCGGTTGTCGGCTTTCACAGCGGTCTCGCGGCCAGTCCACCCAAGTCGGACGCCAAGTCGATCAAGCCGCGGGTTCTGGTGTGCATCGGCGCCGATGACCCGATGATCCCGCCGGAACAGCGCCTGGCGTTCGAGACCGAAATGCGAGAGGCAGGCGTGGACTGGCAGATGCACCTGTACGGCGGCACGGTTCACAGCTTCACCAATCCGGAGGCGGCACAGCGAAACATGCCAGACGCGATCAGGTACAGCGCGGAAGCTGACGCGAGATCCTGGGCATCCATGCAAGAGCTGTTCTCGGAAACGTTGACCGCGAAGTAACGCGGGCATTCCCAACTGGTCAGGGGCGCCCCGATGAGTGTTTCGTCGGGGCGAAGCTGTGCTTGCGACCGGGCGTGTGACGCGGTCGCTTCGCGGAGGACTCTGCAAGGTGG
>DASYBP010000303.1:0-3756 GCA_036500715.1 Rhodopila sp. | reverse complement strand
ATTCATGCGCGCGGCGCTGGTGGCTTGTCTGGCGCTGGCGCTCGCCAACGGAGCCGTTGGAACGCTGTTGGTATTGCGGCGGATGAGCCTCGATGGCGACGTGCTGGGACATGCAGTGATGCCCGGCGCGGCGATAGGATTTCTCTATGCCGGACCATCGCCAACATGGCTGTCTCTGGGCGGGCTCGCGAGCGGACTTGCCGTGGCGGCGCTGGCCGGACTGGTCACCGGCGGGCGGGCGCGCCATGATGCCGGGTTGGTGGCGTTCTATCTGGTCGCCCTCTCGCTCGGCGTTGTTCTCGTGGCGTGGCGCGGAAGTAATGTCGACGTCATGCGCGTGCTGTTCGGTACCGTGCTGGCGATCGACCAGCGAGCGCTGCTGCAGATTGCGGCTGCGAGCAGTGTGATCGTGCTTGTGATGGCGGCACTGTATCGGCCGTTGGCAGTGGGCGCGTTCGATCCCGCGTTTCTTCGCGCGGTGGGTACGCGCGCGCCGTACGGGGCGGTGTTCCAGGCACTGGTGGTGCTGGGGCTGGTGGCGAGCTTCCAGGCGTTCGGCACACTCTTGGCGGTGGGACCGATGCTGCTGCCGGCTGCGGCGGCGCGGTGCTGGGGGTTGGGAGTCGCGGCGTCGATGGCGCTGGCGACCGGCTTCGGGCTGGCCGCATCGATTGTCGGTCTGCTGGTCTCCTATCACGGCAATCTGCCCTCGGGTCCGGCAATCGTATTGGCGGCGGGTTTGCTGTTCGGCATCTCACTGGTGGCCACCGGCTCCTGGCGACGGCTCACGGCGATGATAGGGTAGGACGCTTGATGTTTCGTTTTATTATCTTGTTTGCTGCCCTGCTGCTCGCAGGCCCGGCGGGAGCCGCAGATCGGATCCCGGTGGTCGCGACGTTCAGCGTCATTGGCGATATGCTCGCCAATGTTGGAGGCGATCATATCGACATCAAAACCATCGTCGGGGCCGGCGGGGATTGTGAGCTGTACCAGCCGACCGCGGCGGACGTCGCGACGGTCGCCTCGGCACGCGCCCTATTCATCAACGATCTCAACGAAGAATTCGAGCCATGGTTGGAGCCCCTGCTCAAGCAGGCCCTTTTCAAGGGCACAAAGGTCGTGGTTACGCGCGGTGTGCGGACGCTGACTGCAGAGGAGGAGCATCCGGTTTCCGGCAGGCAGCTTCCGGCGGCGATCGACCAGCACGCCTGGCTCGATCCGCGCAATGGCGTGATTTACGTGCGCAACATCGCCTCGGCGCTGACGCGCCTCGATCCAGCGGGCGCCGCGGATTACCGGGCGCATGCGGCCGCCTACACGAAGCAGATCCAGGCGGTCGATGACTGGGCGCGCAAGGAGATCGCTGGCGTGCCGGCAGGAAAGCGGCGGGTGCTGACGTCGCACGATTCGCTCGAATACATTGCCAATGCCTACGGCATCACGCTGCTGACGGTGAACGGTTGGACCAATAAGAGCGAGCCCTCTGCAGCGGAGCTGGCGAAGCTGGCGCAACAGATCCGGGCCGAGCATGTGAAGGCGCTGTTCCTCGATAGCATCTCCGATCCGCGGGCCATGCAGCGCGTGGCCGGTGAAACCGGTGCCGCGATCGGCGGCACGCTCTACGGTGACTCGCTCTCCCCCGCCGGTGGCGAGGCGGGCAGCTACATCGAGATGCTGCGCCATGACGTATCTACGCTAAAGGCCGGAATGCTGGCCAACTGAGCGATGTTGCTGGCGGCGGCTTGGTGGCGCCTGCTGGTTGCGGGTGCGGCAGTGGCGCTCTTGTGGGCTGCTGTACTGTGGGTCGTACCAACGACGCCGTCGACGGCGCCGGCGCAGCCATCGGCACGGGTGGCGGCGCAGCCGACGGCCACTGCGGTGTCCGAGACCGGCGCGTTGCGCGCCGTCGTTCGCTCCGGCTTGGCGGCGCCCGGTGGCGGCCGCTTCGATCGGTTCGGTGTCACCTCGCAGCCGATTGTCGCCCCGGTCAATGCGGGTGGTCAGGTTGCCTTCTATGCGACCGTGCTGCACGCGGCGGCACGCGAGGGCATCTTCCTAGCCGACGGGGGGCATGTGACAAAGGTGGCGGCGTTCGGGGACAATTTGCCAGGGGGCGGCACGCTCGCGGGGTTCGGCGCGCATCCGCTGCCAGCGTTGAACAGCTCCAAGCATGTGGCGTTCGGCGCGCAGGTTGCCGGCGGGCGTGCGACAGAGGGAATCTTCCTCGCTGGGGCGGACGGGCTTCAGGCGATCGCGCTTGCTGGCGACGACGCACCGGGTGTGCCCCTCGGCGTCCTGGTGGGGTTCGACGCGCCGGCCCTGAACGACAATGACGAGTTGGCTTTCGTTGCCAATGTACGGCGCGAACGCGACCAGCTCGATGTGCTGTATTTCTGGAATGGGCGGCGGCTGCAGCGGTTGGTGGCGGAAGGTGAGCGGCTGCTGCGTATTGGCGGCACGATGGACCAGATCGGCGAGCCGGCGCTGAACAACAGCGGCGTCGTCGCCTTTCCTGCCGCGATTTTCAAAGGCCCGACGCTCGGCGGCATTTTCGTTGCGGGTGCGCGCGATCTGCGTCTGCTGGTCGGATCTGGTGACCGGGCGCCAAGTGGGGCGATGATCCTGCGCTTCTCCGAGCGGGTGGCGATCGATGACGCGGACGGGATCGCGTTCGGCGCCTATCTCGGCAAGGAGGGGATCACCCGCGAGGCGGTGCTTCGGATCGGGCCGGAGGGTCTGGCCGAGATCGCCGTCGAGGGAGCACCGGCGCCGGGTGGCGGCCGCTACGCGGGGTTCGGTCCTTGGCCGACAGCGGGGCCGGGGGGAGTGACGGCGTTCATCGCAGCCCTCGATGGCGGGCCTGGACCGCTTGCCGCCTTCGCGGGGGCCGCGGACGATATCAGGCGGGTCGCGACCATGGGCGAAACGCTGCCCCAGGGCGAGTTGATCGGTCGTTTCGCACTCAATTCGGTCGCTGTGGCGGGACCAGGCGGCGCGCTGACCTTCGCGACAGTGGCGGAATCGGAAGGGCAGCGCAACGCAATCTACTGCCGCTGTCCGGAGCCGGCACGCTGAGGGATGAGATTTCTGGCCTGCGCAGCACTCCCCGCCATGGCGGACGAAACATGCCACCGACGAAAGGTCGGGGTCCCGCTATCCTTGAGTACAACCGCTTTTGACCCCGAACTGCGGGACCACGAGTGCCCAGGCTCTTCCGCAGTCGAGTGAGGAGCGGCCATGCCGCCGATATTATGCCGCGCTGGCGATCCCTAGAAGGGTTATCGGGTGCCTGCCGGACTTCATCGCCGCGTCGCCGTTTGAGCCCTGGTGGTAATTTCTGCAGGTGTGTAGCGATAACCACGAAAGACCTGATCGGTTTGTTTTCCGTGCGCGGCGCGGATCCTCTATGGTTGCCGGAACCTCCACGATCAGGGCAGTGCACGCATGTATCACCCGCGCGACATTTCGGAGGTCGACCCGGCCCTGAAAATGTGAGGAGAAGCAGTCCAGGTCACGGAGGTAAATCGTGCAGTTCGACAGCAAAATGATCTCGCTCGCCGCTGCGGCTTTTACCGCGGTTTTTGCATCGCCGTTTGTCGCCGGCGCCGAGCCCGCCCCCGCGCCGCAGTTCACGGCCGAAAAATGCTATGGGATCGCCGCCGCGTCGCAAAACGATTGTCAGACCTCCACGCACTCCTGCGCCGGCGAGGCCAAGCAGGCTCGCGAAAGAGAATCCTGGATCTACGTCCCGGCGGG
>DASYBP010000302.1:0-12573 GCA_036500715.1 Rhodopila sp. | reverse complement strand
CGTCCGTTGCAATGCCGCGGATGATCTCCACCAGCTTCATGACCGGGACCGGGTTCATGAAGTGCATGCCGATGAACTTCTCCGGCCGATCGGTTGCGGCACCCAGGCGGGTGATCGAGATCGACGAGGTGTTCGACGCGACGATGCAGGATGGCTTCAGGTTGGGGATCAACGACTTGAAGATCAGGCGTTTGAGATCCTCTTTCTCGGTTGCCGCCTCGATCACCATGTCGGCGTTAGCGAAGGCCGCATAGTCGGTCGAGGTCTTGATCCGCGCCAGCGCCTCGTCGCGCTGATCGGCGGTGATGATCGAGCGATTGACCTGACGGTCCATGTTGCGGGCGATCAGCGTCATCGCCTTGGTCAGGGCCTCCGGCTTGATGTCGGCGAGCGTCACCGGCAAATCCGCCAGGGCGCAGACATGGGCGATACCATTGCCCATCTGCCCCGCGCCGATGACCCCGATGGTATGGATATCCGGCGGTTCGGTCACCATGGGGGCGATACCGGCGACAGGTGGGACGTCGACGTTCATCAGGAGCGCTCCAATTCCGCCGCCAACTCCGGCAGCGCGTTGAACAGGTCAGCCACCAGGCCGTAATCGGCGACCTGGAAGATGGGCGCTTCCTCATCCTTGTTGATCGCCACGATGACCTTGCTGTCCTTCATGCCGGCGAGGTGCTGGATGGCCCCCGAGATTCCGACCGCGACATACAATTCCGGCGCGACGATTTTTCCAGTCTGTCCGACCTGGAATTCATTGGGCACGAAGCCGGCATCCACTGCGGCCCGCGACGCACCGACGGCGGCACCGAGTTTATCAGCAATCGGCTCGATAAGCTTGAAGTTTTCGCCGTTCTGCATGCCACGGCCGCCGGAGATCACTACTCGCGCGGCGGTCAGTTCGGGACGTTCGCTCTTGGACAGTTCGGCGGAGATAAACTTCGAGAGACCTGGCATGTCGCCGACGCTGATGGTTTCGGTCGTGGCGGAGCCGCCGTCAGCTGCCACCGGATCGAAGCTGGCGGCGCGGACGGTGATGATTTTCTTGCTGTCCGATGACTTCACCGTTGCCATGCCATTGCCGGCGTAGATCGGCCGGACGAAGGTGTCGGCGTCGATCACCGCGGCGATGTCGCTGATCGGCTGCAGGTCGAGCAGGGCGGCGACACGTGGCATCACGTTTTTGCCAACCGCCGATGTGGCGGCGAGGAGATGCGAGTAGGCCGGCGCCAGGGTGACGAGGAGCGCCGCGGTGGGCTCCGCCAGCAGATGATCGAGGGCCGGATTGTCGGCGACCAGCACCTTGGCAATCCCCGGGAGCTTCGCCGCGGCCTGGGCGGCGGCGACGAGGTTGGCGCCGGCGACCAGGGCGTGCACCTCGCCCAGGGCGGTAGCAGCCGCGACTGCGCTGCGCGAGGGCTGCTTGATGCCGGCGGCGTCGTATTCGAGGAGAACTAGGCTCGTCATCGTCAGATCACCTTCGCTTCGGTCCGCAGTTTGTTCACCAGTTCCGCGACTGAAGCGACCTTTTGGCCAGCTTTACGCTTCGGCGGTTCGGTCACCTTGATCACGGTCAAACGTGGGGTGACGTCGACGCCCAGATCCGCCGGCTTCATGTTGGCGATGGGCTTCTTGCGCGCCTTCATAATGTTGGGCAGCGACGCGTAGCGCGGTTCGTTCAGACGCAGGTCGGTGGTGACGATGGCAGGCAGTGTCAGCGCCACAGTCTCCAGCCCGCCGTCGACTTCGCGGGTAACTGTCGCCGTGTCGCCCTCGACCGCCACTTTGCTGGCGAAGGTGCCTTGCGACCAGCCCAGCAGAGCGGCGAGCATCTGTCCGGTGGCGCTCATGTCGTCGTCGATCGCCTGTTTGCCCAGGATGACGATCTGGGGGTTTTCCTGGTCGACGATTGCTTTCAAGAGCTTGGCAACGGCCAGCGGCTGCAGGTCGGCGTCGGTTTCCACCAGGATGCCGCGGTCGGCCCCCATGGCGAGGGCGGTACGAATGGTTTCCGCGCATTGCGGAACCCCCATGGAGACGGCGACAATCTCGGTCGCGACGCCTTTTTCCTTGAGGCGGACGGCTTCCTCGACGGCGATCTCGTCGAACGGATTCATCGACATCTTGACCCCAGAGGTTTCGATACCGGAACCGTCGGACTTTACGCGCACCTTCACGTTGTAGTCGACAACCCGTTTGACGGGAACAATGATTTTCATGGGAACCGTACCGCTTCCTGGGGCGACGTTGTTAAACTCATATCTAGTATCGCGCACCAGAGAAGCGCGATACGTCGCACTTTGTTTGAAGTGGCCGATTCACGCGGCAATCGTGATCGCTGCGCGAGTCACGCTTCACCGCGATCGGACACTAGGCGCCCGGCACCGTCTCGGTTCCGAGCTTGTCTGTTCTGCGTTAAGGGCGCCGGACCTTATTGGGGGGGGTTGGACGTGTCAAACGCGGGTCAGGAGCGCAGCAGCGTCATGAGGATCACGAACAGCAACAGCGTCGCGCCCTGCAGGATCACGCGCCACTGCATCAGCTTGTTGGAGCGCCGCGGGTCGGTTTCCCGCATCATGCCGATCATGCCGGTGATCAGCACGCCCAATGTGGCAAGCATGAGAATAGCAACCAGGGCCGTCAGGAAACCGTGCATTTCAATATTATGGGGTTTGGATAGGTTTTGTGCAGGGACCATGTTCTGGCCGATGCCGGATTTGCGTTGACCCGGCCGCGGCATCTGTGGTCGGACACGACAGATGATACGTCTCGTAGTCATCTTGCTCTGCATCGCGTTGCCGGGCATGCCCCGGTTGTCGGAGGCGCAGAAAGCTCCCGCCCCACCCCCTGCTGCACCGGCGATCTCGGCCGATCAGGCGCGCGCGGCGCTGGATGTGCTGAACGATCCGGCGAAACGCGCCGCTTTCTCGGCGACGTTAAACGCGCTGGTCAAGGGGCAGGCGCCTGAAGCTGGGGCGGGGCCGCCGGCGGCGGCGCCGATCGCGGCGACACCGGGCGAGCCGGCGAAAACGCCGCCGAACGAAACCGCGATCGAGGGACTGAAGATCCCGCTGGCCCCCGACAGTCTGGGTGCCCAGGTGCTGTTGTCGGCCTCGGCCTTCGTCAACCATCTGGGCAGCCAGGCGGTGGATGCGCTGGACGCGGCGCAGAGCGTGCCGCTGCTGTATGGCTGGGCGGTCATGGTGGCCACAAACCCCTTGGCCCGCGACATCCTGGCCGACGTGTCATGGCGCATTGCTCTCGTTTTCGTGCTGGCGACCGCGGCGGAATACGGGCTGCGACGCCTCATGCAGCGGCCGATCCGCAGCCTGGAAAGCCTGGCGCCGATGGTCCGCCACGACGAAGTGGCCGATCCGGCGACGCCCGCCGAGGGTGTGGCAGATGCGGATGCGGTCGAGCGGGCAGAGGCCGGCGACATCGAAGCGCCGGTTCCCCGCCGGCTTGGGCCGTCGGCGTGGACCTTGCTGAAACGTGTGCCGCTGGTGCTGGCTCGTCTGGTACTGGAGCTGGTTCCTGTGGTCGGGATCGTCGTGGTTGGCCACCTCAGCGCCGGCTCGAGCCTGGGGGGCCAGACGGTCAACCGGCTGATCATGCTGGCGGTCGTCGACGCCTATGCGATGTGTGTGGCCTTGCTGTGCCTCGCACGCATGCTGCTGTCGCCGGAAGCGTCGCGCCTGCGACTGTTCCATTTGCGCGATGAAGCCGCGACGTATCTGATGTACTGGGCGCGACGGCTGGTGGTGATCGCGGTCGTGGGCTACGCGGCCGGAGAAGTCGGCCTGCTGCTGGGCCTGTCCGATATCGCTCACGACGCGCTGGACAAGGGCGTGGGGCTGGTACTGCACCTGTGCCTGGGCTACATCGTGGTGCGGAACCGGCGGGCGGTGCGGCGCTGGCTGAGCGCACCGGAAGGGCGCACCGGCATGGTCGCCACGCTGCGCAATCGCTTCGCCCGCATCTGGCATTGGGTCGCGCTGTTTTTTCTGGTCGCCGGCTGGCTGGTCTGGGCCACCGAGGTGCCGCACGGCTTCGCGGCGGTGCTGCATTACTCCATTCTGACGGCCCTGGTGCTGATCGGCGCACGCCTGGTGCTGCTGGTGCTGTTGGGGATGGTGGATCGCGTCATGCGGCCGGCGCCGGATTCGCCAGGACTGTATCCCGGGATGCATGCCAGGCTGCGCGTGTACCATCCGATCGTCACCGCCGCGGTGCGGCTGACGGTGTACCTGCTGTGCGTGCTGGGCCTGTTGCAGCTTTACGGCCTGAACGCCCTCATCTGGCTGGTGGGCAGCGCGCTTGGCCTGCGCATCCTTTCCGCCAGCGGAACCTTGCTGGTGACCGTGGTGCTGGCGTTCCTGGTCTGGGAGGGGATCAACGGCGGGGTCCAACAACACCTGAGCCGCCTGGAGCGGGAGGCGCAGATCGCCAAGTCGGCTCGGTTGCGGACCCTGTTGCCGCTGCTGCGCTCGACGCTGCTGATCACTATCGCGATCGTCGCCGGCCTGATGATCCTGAGTGAGATCGGCATCAACATCGCGCCGCTGCTGGCGGGGGCCGGCATCGTCGGCGTGGCGATCGGTTTCGGCTCCCAGAAGCTGGTGCAGGACCTGATCACCGGCATCTTCCTGCTGTTGGAAAATGCGATGCAGGTGGGTGACTCGGTCACCGTGTCGGGGCTGTCCGGTGTGGTGGAGGCGCTGTCGGTCCGTACCATCCGGCTGCGCGCGGGCGATGGATCGGTCCACATCATTCCGTTCAGCTCGGTCACCAGTGTGACCAATGTGAACCGGGGCCTGGGCAACGCGGCAGTCAGCGTCAGCGTTGCCTTTGATGAGGACACCGACCGGGTGGCGGCGGAGCTGACCGCGGTGATTGCCGGCATGCGCGCTGATCCGGTCTTGTCCGCGCAAATGTTGAGCGACTTCCAGTTATGGGGGGTGGATAAGGTGGACGGCGCGGCGGTGACGATCACCGGTCAGGTGGTCTGCACGGATGCCGGCCGTTGGGCGGTGCAGCGTGAATTCAACCGGCGCATGAAGCGGCGGTTTCAGGAGCTTGGGATCAGGATTTTCAACCCGGTGCAGACGATCTCGTTGTCAATCGTGGGCCCGGCCCCTGCCGAAAAAGGGGATGGCCATGAACGCGCAGCGGCAGCTAACTGAGCAGCTCAGGGCTGACGGTTACCGGTTCGTGCGGGCGGCGGACATGCGTGCATTGCTAGAGGAGATCGGCACGCTGAGCGACTGGGCCGCGTTCGCGGCGAGTTGGGACGATTTGGGGCCGGACACCTATATGGCGGATGGCGGGCGGTACCGGAAGCGGCGCCACGCAGTGTTTGCTGTCAGTGCCAGCGGCATCGTGCGCCAGCCGGCGCAGCCGCATTATCAGAGCCGCGACTACAACACGCTGAACGGCGGGATCGAGCGGTGGTTCGAGCCGGTCTCCGATCGGGCGGGGTCGGGCGCGACGCTGACGACGGTGCTGACGTTTTGCCGAACGTTGTTCGGCAAGATCAGTCCGGCGCACGCCTGGCATGTGGAGGTTCACCAGTTCCGCATCGAGGCGCGACGCGGTGAAGCAGGCCGTCCGACGCCCGAGGGGATGCACCGCGACGGAGTGGATTATGTGCTGGTGCTGTTGGTGAACCGAACCAACATCGTCAGCGGTGTGACGTCTGTGCATGATCTGTCTGGGAGGACGCTGGGGGAATTTACGCTGACGCAGCCGTTCGACGCGGCGCTGGTGGATGACGCGCGGGTGATGCACGGGGTGACCCCGGTGGAACCGCTGGACCCGGGGCTGCCGGGATATCGGGATGTGTTGGTGGTGACGTTCCGACGGGGGTGATTTACCTGAAGGGCGCGGCCGTATCCAACGATGCAAAGTGTCGCGCCCATCGTTGCAGGTGCTTTCCTCTTTCCACCAGCCAAAGAGCTAGGTCGCATCAATAGCGTACACTTTTGTTGTTTGTATCTTGCTGTTTCGTTGTGGGCTGGCTCAAGGGCGAGCCGCCTCGCTGGCGTTGGGGTGGGGATTGACCAGGTTCGCTGTTGGCAATCGACACTCCGGGCGAATAGTTGGTCAGTTTGAACCCGGCAAAGCAGAGGCTCGCGATGGAAAAGGTTCTTTTGGTTCTGTGGAGGGATACAAATCTTTCATCGAGACGCAGTCAATGATATCATTAGACAGCAAGTCCAAAGCTCCGCTTTAGCCAAGCGACGGAAGTCCCTTTTCAATGAGCGGCGATCGTGTGAAGAACGCATTCGGACCCTCCGTCGTCGTGACGCCAGGGCGAAATCGCGAGCCATCGAAAACCTGCTCCTGATAACCGTAGACATCAAGAAGCTGTCGGCTTTCTTGGGTCGGGTCTTCGATCATCAGTACCGGGGAGCATCTCAGTAATGTCTCTTTGCCGCCTTGCAGGACTTGGTATTCACACCCTTCTACATCGATCTTGATGAATACCGGATCGAGGTGCAGCGCATCTAGCGGCTTGGCGTAACAGGAATGCTGGTTGAGGCGAAGCTTGTCAGGGCGGAACCAGTAGACACTATTTGGGCTTATCCAGCTTTCGGCAACGTCACGATCGAACGAAGCTAACGCGTCATAAGTAAATCCCTTGTAGGATGGTATATAAAGTTGGACTTCACTGGCGACGTCCGCCAGACCAAAGCCATGGACCAGGATATTGGGGCAGGATCGATATCTGGCGCGAAGCAAAGCTGCGAGATCGGGGTTTGGCTCGAACGCAATAATCTCGGCATCTGGCTTGAACAATCGGATCGATTCGATGCTCTGTCCCTGATTCGCCCCGACATCGAGATAACAACCATCCGGCAAAAGGGATATAGCGCGAAACTGCGATTCATGCGGCCGGCGGAGGAGTCGACGTGACCAGAAGTACAAGCTGTCTTTTGCACCTTTTGCGAAGGGTAGTTCGCTTTGAAGACTGCGGATGAGCTTCTTTATCACTTTCGCTTCCCGATAACGGACATTTGACCTCCGTGCCTGCATTCCATCCAGGCACGTAAACACTTTATCAGCTCTCGTGGATCGCGTTGTCACAGAGATAACAACTTCACGAATGGGTGACGGGAGATCGCGAAGGATATGACGTAGGAAGGAGATCAGCGGCAAGAAGCGACATATTCTGGTCGACACGATGGGCGCCGGCAAGCATCGGGGTGTTACCCGACCGACATCCAAGATCGCGATAGCGACCTACGACGCTGCCACCGCTCTCTGTCGGGATGCAGGCCCCTCACGGTCTGACGGTAGATCGCACCAGCAGTTAGACGGGACTCTCGCCCGACTGCCTCACGGCCTTTTTTGTAGTGCCTGTCATAGATTTTCGCCAGTGTGCTATCGTACTCCCAGCGTTGGAGGTGGCCATGGAGCGTGCTTCTCGACGGCAGGTCTCTGGAAAAGTAGCGCCACGCGCAGTCCGCGCCCAGGACGTGCGTCGTATCGTTGAGGATTCCAAGCGGACCGGCGCAGGAGCTTTCAGCAGTTTAGATGCGTGCCGAATCCATGTTGTTGTTCCGGCCGGTCGACTTGGCCCCGGCGGTATGTGTCGCATGGTTGACTACTACTTGACTGAATGGACCGAACGGCATCGCCCAGGTTCGTTTGTCGTCTGCGACCCCACCGGTCAAACGCTCGACCTTAGGCGTTCGTCATGGTGGCGGCTGTGGCGGCAGCCAATCCACTTTTGTCGTACATTAGTCCAGATAATATTCGCGCGAATTACCGGACGCATTGGGCTAGTCCATGTCCACATCTCCGAACGAGGCAGCGTCCTGCGTAAAATGATCGTGATCTATCTCTCCCGTCTGCTTCGGATACCGGTGGTCGGACATATGCACGGTGCGTCATTTGCAGAATTTTACTCCCAGCTGCCAACCACCGGTCAGTGGTTAGTCGCCCATGCTTTTCGCCAGACACAGCGCTTTATTGTCCTCGGCAGCGCTCCCAAAGCCTATTTTATTGACACTGTTGGGCTTGATCCAAATCGCGTGACGATCGTGCATAATGCAGTGCCCTGCATCGGGCCGGTCCGCGGGTCACGCGAGACGATGGTGCCGCAACTGGTTTTCATTGGAATCATGATTGAACGCAAAGGTCTGTTGGAACTGCTCAATGCTTTGGCTCGATTGCTACATCGCCCATGGGCACTAAAAATCATCGGCGACGGCAACGCCGCCGCATGGCAGCAGATAGCGCATGATCTTGGTGTACAGGATCGTGTTGAATTCTGCGGCTGGCAGCACACCGCTGCTGTCCATGCCGTTCTGGCCTTCTCGGACATTTTGCTATTACCTTCGCACAACGAAGGCTTACCCATGGTGATCATCGAGGCAATGGCCCATGCCTGTGCGGTTATTGCCACTCCTGTTGGATCTATAAAGGATGTGGTGGAGCACAATGTGACCGGCTTTTTGGTGCCCCCACGCGATATCAACGCGCTGACCGAGGCGATTGATCGCCTGCTCACCGAACCCGGTCTGCGGCATCGTTTTGGGGCTGCCGGACGCAGTCGCTACCTCGAATCCTTGACGATGAAGCGAATGAACGATCAGCTGGAATCAATCTTCGCCGACGCTATTCACCGCGGTTAGGTGGCCCCCGGTTGTAAGGTCCTGTCAGCGTCCGCGCCAGCTTGTCTGCGTGGCGCCGGCGCAGCAAGGTCGGCCGGAGTTGGTACGTTCGACGAGATCTATGTCACGTCATGCGGCTCAGACGTCCAGCCGCAATATAGAGATGGGGCCCGCTGGCAAACAAAAAGCGCTTCGGCACGGTCGCGACTGACTGGCGATCCGTTCCGCTCGCGCGAAACATTAAGCGCTGGCCATCCAGCCGGGTCCGACGCGGCGCGCCTCGGTGACCAGTGCGGCGGTCAGCGGCGTCAGAGGCTCCCGTTGCGGATAGACCAGGCCGATCGTTGGCGGATCGGTTGGATCCTCGATCGGGATCGCCCGGATCGGGTCGGCAAGCCCCATCGTCTCGGCCAGCACCGCCGGCATCACGCTGGCCCACTGACCGGTCCGGACATGCGAAAACAGCACCACCATGGAGTTTGACTGCAAGGTCGGGCCAGGTCCCGCGGCGCCGTCACGCAGCTTGCGGTCGATGATCCGGCGGTTCTGCATATCGGGCGTCAGCAGGCACAGCGGGATGCCGGCAACCTCGGCCCAGGTGACTGACTGCCGATCGCCCAATGGACGACCGGAGGCGATCAGCAGTCTATACCGTTCGTGATACAGCGGCACCGCACGGGCGCGACCCAACGGTTCGTTGTCGACATAGGTCAGGCCGGCCTCGATTTCGAGGTTGTCGAGCAGGGTCAGGATTTCGATCGAGTTGCGCGACAGGATGGTGAACACCACGTCCGGATGGGCGATGTGCAAGGGGGTGGTCAGCATAGAAACGATCGGCAGCGCGGTCGGCACGGCGGCGATGCGCAAATGACCTGCCAAGCCGCGCTTCAACGCGCGGATTTCGTCGCGCATCGCGCGATAGTCGCCGACGATGCGCCGAGCCCAGTCAAGCACGCGGAGGCCTTCGGGGGTCAGGCCGATGAAGCGGGATTGTCGTTGCACCAGCAGAACGCCAAAGCCTTCCTCGAGCTGTTTCAGCCCCGCCGACAACGTCGGCTGCGTCACCCCGCAGGCCTCCGCCGCTCGGCCGAAATGCTGCTCACGAGCCAGCGCCAGCAGCATTTCCAGCTTGTCGATCATTGGTCCGCCGACAGTCGTGAGAGAAAAATCTGGCGGTTCCGGAACGAGGCCCAGACCCGCCGGCCCTGCAGGAAATCCTCACCGACCAGCGCATCGCCGACGCCGAAATCCGCGGGCAGCACGACGATCGCCGGGGCGTTCTGTGCCAGCGGGCCGATCCGCAGCCGGTTAAATAGATGCAGTCTAGAAATGACTTTGCCGCCGGTGCCGGTGTTGTGCACAGGTGGATCGGCGGCCAGGATCTGTTCCGTCAGTCCCATGCGCCGGGTCATGGCCACGCCAAGGACGTTGCCTTGCGCCCCGGTGTCGAGCAAGGCCATGCCTTGGGCGCCGTCCAGTTCAAAGGGCAGCAGCAACCGGTCCTTGCGTACCTGGACCCCGGTGACCTCGACCCAGGGTTGCGTCCACGGCGGCCGCGCGGTCGGGCACGACCGGTTGCGGTACAGTGTCAGGGCGTGGCCGGGGACGTCGATGTCTAGGTCATAGGCCAGCAGGATATCGGCGCCTAGCAGTCCGTCGGCGTTCAGGCCGCGTGGGTTCTGCAGGCTGAAGCTGCCGACGGCGACCCGCTCGATCGGAAAATGGACCCCGCCCAGCACGAGCCGGTCGATCCTGACTTCGGTCGACGTGGTGGTCCCACCGATGCCCAGTGCATGGACCTTGTGCCGGGGATCGTGTGGCAGGCCCAACGAATCGGCGGCCATGTTGCTGATCGTCGTGCGCTCCGCCCCGGTATCGACCACCAAGTGGACCCATTTGCCGTTCATGCCGACCGGCACGACGAGCAAACCATCCCGCACTTGCAACGGCACCTGCGCGATCATGGTGAGTCGGCAGTCGATTTCGGGGGCGGTCTCGCATTGTGCGAGAAGGATGAGAAGCAGCAGGCCAGGCAAACGGACGGGCGGCGTCATGGGGACCTTGGTCACGATTCGTCTGGACACTTTGCCATAGTGGGAGTCCGGTTGCCACGAAACCGCATCGGTGATCGGATAATGCGCCATCAGGGGAATTATGCGCGCCATGTCCGATCCGATCACCGAAGAGCTGTTTCGCAATGCGATCTCGGCGATCGGCGACGAAATGGTTTTGACGATCTACCGAACGGCTTATTCCGGGGTCCTGAAGAACATCATGGACTACAGCGCGGCAATTTGCGACGCCCAGGGACGGCTGGTGGCGCAGGGCCTGTCGCTGCCAGGACATTTGTGTTCGATCCCGGTGGCACTGCGAGCGGTGCTGGCGCATTTCGGCGACGACGTGCATCCGGGTGATGTATTCATCAACAACGACCCTTACGACGGCGGCATGCATCTGCCGGACATTTTTGTCTTCAAGCCGCTGTTCGCGGAGGGTCGTGTGATTGCCTATGCGGCGACGATCTGTCACCACACCGATGTGGGCGGACGGGTGCCAGGATCGAACGCGTCGGACAGTCTGGAGATCTATGCCGAGGGGCTGCGGATTCCGCCCTTGAAGCTATACGAGCGGGGTGTGGCGAACGCGACCTTGTTCCGCATGATCGAGCGGAACGTGCGGCTGCCGAACCGGGTGTTCGGCGATATCAGGTCTCAGCTTGCGGCGTGCGAGATCGCGGCGCGCGGCATGAACGATCTGGTTGGTCGTTACGGGGCCGTAGGTGTCTCGGCGTTGATGGTTGCGATGATGGATTACTCGGAGCGGCTGACCCGGCAATGCCTGCTGGAACTGCCGGACGGGGAGGCGACGTTCACTGACTGGATCGATGACGATCAGATCGACGTGGGCGTGCCGATCCCGCTGGTGTGCACGATCCGCAAGCATGGTGACACGATGGAGGTCGATTGGACCGGCAGTGCGCCGCAGGTCAAGGGGTCGATCAACAATACACTCAGCTATACGGCGGCGATGAGCTTCACGGCGGTGAAGTCGGTGCTGTCGGTGAACATGCCGAACAACGACGGGGTGTTCCGTCCGATCAAGGTGATTGCGCCGGCGGGAACGGTGGTGCACGGCAAGCTGCCGGCGGCGTGCGCGGCGCGCGGGTTGACCGGGTTCCGCGGCGTGGACTGCGCGTTCGGCGCGCTGGCTCAATTGTATCCGGACAAGGTGTTCGCGGCGTCCGACGGTGGCAACACCGGGCTGACCATCGGCGGATACGACAAGGATCTGCGGCCATTCATCTATGTGGATTTCCTGTCTGGGTCGTGGGGCGGACGGCCTTGGGCGGACGGGCTGGACGGCAACACCTGCATGTTCGCCAACATGGCGAGCTTCTCGGTCGAGGTGATCGAGGCGGAGAACCCGCTGGAGGTGCTGGATTATGAATTTGTGGCCGATACCGGCGGCGCGGGCCGGTACCGGGGCGGGATGGCGCAGCGCAAGACGTGGCGGATGCTGGCGGATGAGGGGATTTTGCAGGTGCGGGCGGATCGGCAGACGCATCGGCCGTACGGCCTGCAGGGCGGCGGGCCGGGGACACCGGGGTTGAACGTGATGAACCCTGGGCTGCCGGCCGAGACGAAACTGCATGCCAAGATCACGATGAACCTGCGGCGCGGGGAGATCTTTCGGCATCAGTTGCCGGGTTCGGGGGGCTGGGGGCCGGCGCTCGATCGCGATTTGGCGCTGGTGGCGCGTGATCTGCGTGATGGACTGGTTACCGTGGCGGCGGCGGCCCGGGATTATGGGGTTGTGGCGGCCGGTGATCCGCCGGTGGTGGATGTTGGCGCCACCGAGGTTCTGCGGGCCAGGCTGAGGGCGGATCGACAGCCGCTGGCGGCGGTGGCGTGGGAGCCGGCGGCATGAGCCTGCGCGTCGGGGTCGATATCGG
>DASYBP010000301.1:0-6030 GCA_036500715.1 Rhodopila sp. | reverse complement strand
GCTTTCTTCATGGTCTTCGTACTGTACGTTTACACCTTGAAAGAATCAGCGCCTTATCAGACTGCCGGCCCCGAGCGCAGCCAGCCCCAAACGACCATTCCTGCACCGCCGAACGTCGGACAGAGCATCGAAAATCCACCGACGCCTCCGCACGCAGGTCTTCCCGCTGCGGCACCTTATCCTCCCAATAATCAGCGCGGTGATCGGGCCGCGGCGCCAGCCCCCGAATGACCGCGGGCCTCGGCACCTCCTGCGCGAAGCGAGCATGACGCACATCACCGCCGCCCCGCGCCGCGCTCAGCCAACCCGCGCGGTAAACCTACCCGAAAGCCCCGACCTCGTGTGTGATCGCCGTGGCGATTTCCCGCACCATCGCGAACAGCCGCCGCATGGGCGCGAAAATCTCCTCATGCTCCCTGGCATACGCCGCGTTGCGACGCTTCGGCGCGGGTTCGCCATAGTCGCAATCCGCCGCGGGGTCGGTGGCCGACGGGAAGATTTCCGCTAGCATGGTCAAAGACCCATCGATATCCAGCCGCAGGATCGCCGCTTCCAGCGCCAGCCGGGTGACCCCATGGCGCGGCGAGAAATCGGAGATCTCCGTGGCCAGCAGCCAGATGCGATGGACTAGTGCCAGCCGCAACGCATGCAGCAGGATCTCGCGGTTCGCCATGTGCGGCACGTCCGGCCAGGTCGCCCGCAGCGCCAGGTGATCGGCCGAGATCCGCCGGAACATGGACTGCGCGGCGGCCCAGATGTCCAGCCGCTCCAGCGCCCGCGCGACAGCAACCAAGGCCTCGCGCCGCCCCGGCCGCCTGGTATGGGCAGCGCGGTCAAGCCAGGTGCCCGGATCCAGTGTCGCGATCACCGCCCGCAGCACTTCGATATCGGAATGCGCAAGCGCGTGGCTCGCAAGATCCATCGCCCGCTTGAACCGCCGGCTGTTTTGCCGCAGATCGGTAAAAGTCTCCGGATGCCTGGCGGCCGCGGCGCCGATGCCCTGCAGCGTGTTGGCGCACCAGCCGATCTGTTGCAGAATCGCATTGTTAGGGATGGCCCGCAACTCGCTGGGGTGTTTGATGCGGGCAGCACCGCCCATGCCATCCGTCTGGCGAGCGGCGGGACGCGATCCGGTACGGTCAAGTAACGATGGACCAAACGCGCCCAGCAGAGCCGCATACCCCGCGTCCTCCACCAGACCCTCCATGTTCGACCGGATCGTGGCGAAGAAATCGGTGGCGAAATCCGGATCGGCGTACACCGGGTCCTCGATCGGCCCGGCCGCCGGATGATAGGTCTGTTCGGCAATGCGGGTGATCGTTGCCAACGCCAGTTCAGGCGTGCCGAACAACAGATATCCGTCGCCACCCTGGAACGCCGCTTCCTCGCGCACCTTCAGACCGGCACGCCCCAGCGCCTGGCGCGACGCGGTGGGCGACAAATACTTCAGCCGGTCGGCCAGCGACCAGGGATGCGCGCCGCGACCAATGCTTTCGCCATGGGTGTCGAACAGGATCACCTCGACGCCGGTGACGCCGTGATGCTCCAAGGTATGCGCGATCTTCAGCCGCAGCCGTTCGATCAAATAGCTGGCGGCGAGCTGCCCGACATAACGGCCAGAGTCGGAATAGCCGAACTGCAACGCCAGCTTGCCGGTCTTTTTCAGATAGTCGCGGTAATGCGGGCTGCGCAGCGCTTCTTCCAGCACACTCGCGCCACGCTCCAGCGCCTCGGCGGTTTCGAACAGCGGCGAGATTTCGATGTGTTCTTCGACACCGAACAGCCGCGCCAGCCACAGCGCCGCCAGCAGCGTATAGCCGGTCTCGGTCTCGGCGATCAGGAAACGCACCGGGATCGATCCATCGACGTGCTTGACGATCTGCGCGACCGTCATCATCAGCTTGGCGGCCGATGCCTGCTCGCTGATCAAGGCGCCGAAATCCACCGGCTCAGCCCTCACCGCGTCCAGCGCGGCATTGATCGCCGAGAACAAGGCGCGCCGGCGAGACGGATCTTCCGGCGGATCGGCGATGCCCAGCCGCTGGCGCACCACGTTATGGACCTGCGCCGCGTTCAGCCGCGTGTGGGTGTGGGCCAGGGACATGCCGTGCGAGACCAGACCGGCGCGCGCGACCGTCAGCGCCAGCTTCGCGTGATCGTCCGCTTTGGCAATGGCGGCCCGGAACAACGGCAACAGCGGTGCCGGCGTGGTCAGCGCGGTTTCGCGGCTGCCGACCAGGAACTGGGCGAAGGCGGCGACCTTGGGCGGCTCCGGCTGATCGGGGCAGAGTTCGATCTGATGATCCACCGCGTCCCTGGCTTCGGCAATCCGTTCCGCCAGCGCGGCAGCGCTGGGCAGCACCGAGACCTGGGCGTGCAGCCGTGAAAGCTGCAGTCGCTTCATTTCCAGCCGCAGGCGCAGCGTGTCCCACCAGCCGATGTCGGTGCGGCCGTCGGTATCGTAGCCGACCCAACTCGACAGCACGATCGGGCTCGGCGTGACTTCGGTCCATCGGTCGGCCCAGGCGCCCCGCGCCACCGAAATCAGCGCCGCATTGAACCGATCGATCGCATCACGGCCATGCGCGATCGCCGCCGCCGACTGGTCGAATTCGCTGCGCAGCGTGATCGGCGGCGGGCGATGCGATTCGAAGCTGGGCGCCGGCCGGCCACAGGCCGCCCCGGCCAGCGCCTGGCTGACCGGCAGCGGCAGGGAAAACGTCGGATGGGCGGTAAATACCGCGGCAAACCGCGTTCGCTCGACCAGCGTCTGGTATTCCGCCCAGCGCACCGGGCTGTCGTCCGGGTCGGGCCGCAGCAAGTGATGCGCCAGGCCAGCCAGGATGCCGTCGTTCTTCGCCGTATCGATGCCGCCGACGTAGGCGGCGAGCCGCGCCGCCCGGTCACTGAAGGCCGCGTCCCGCAGGTAGCGGATCAAGCCGGCGATATCACCCTCGGCAAGCACGCCGGTGTCTAGCTGGCGGGTAATCGCCAGGGAAACCGACAGAACCGGATTGCCGAACGGGTCTTCAGCAGCGCGAGCACCGAGGCGGGCGGTAAGGTCCAGCAGCTCCTGGGCCAGGGCGGAAGTCTGCGATGAAGCGGGAACGTCCGGCATAAGGCACTGTGGACGGATTGGTGCGGCGCAGCAAGTGGATCGATCGGGAAAATTTCTCCATCGGTTCCGATCGTGGTGCTCGCCCCAGCCCCGACGCCAGGCTACGCCGGTACGGCCTCGTCGACACGGCCGTCGGACAGATGGACCTGCCGATCACAGCGCGTCGCCAGGCTGCGGTCATGGGTGATCAGCAGCAACGTGGTCCCGCTCCGTTGCCGCAACGCGAACAGCAGATCGATCACTGCCCCGCCGGTCGCATGGTCCAGATTGCCCGTCGGCTCGTCCGCCAGCAGCAGGGCCGGCTTCGGCGCAAAAGCGCGCGCCAGGGCGGTGCGCTGCTGCTCCCCGCCGGAAAGCTGGCCGGGCAGATGGGTCAGACGGTGGCTCAATCCAACCGAGTCCAGCGCCGCGCGCGCCCGCGCGTTCGCATTGCGGACGCCGGCAAGCTCCAGCGGGATCGCGACATTCTCCAGCGCGGTCATCGTGGGGATCAGGTGAAACGCCTGGAAGACGATGCCGACCTGTTCGCGTCGTAGTTTAGCCAGCGCATCCTCGTTCAGCCGCGTGATCTCCTGTCCATCGAGCCGGACGTTGCCCGACGTGGCGCGTTCCAGGCCGGCCAGAACCATCAGCAGGCTCGTCTTGCCGGAACCGGACGGGCCGATCAGCCCCACCGCCTCGCCCTTGGCGATGTCAAGATCGACCCCACGCAAGATGTTGACCGCTCCGGCCGCGGACGGCACGGTCAGGAACAGGCCTTTGATACGCACGAGCGGCTGGGGCGGGAGCGGAGAGATGGCGTCCATGGCGCGTGTATATTGGCACCGGGGCGGGTGGCGAAAGGCCGCTTGCGTGGCGATCGTATTAACACTCGCCATGCCGGCCCCCATGTTGGCCCCCACGCGGGCTTGGGCGGCCCCGCCGCGCCTGCTGGTTCTGGGTGACTCGCTGTCGGCCGGATACGGCTTGGCGCATGATGACGGCTTCGAGGTTCAGTTGCAGGAGGCGCTTAAATCCCAGAGCCACGATGTCGCCATCATCGACGGCGCCGTCTCGGGCGATACCAGCGCGGGCGGCCGAGCTCGGCTGGACTGGACCCTGGCCGACGGGGCCGATGCGGCGATTGTCGAACTCGGTGCGAACGACGGACTGCGTGGGCTTGACCCCAAGGACATGCAGACGAACCTGGCCGCTATTCTGGACGCGCTCGCCGCACGGCATATTCCGGTACTGCTGACCGGCATGTACGCCCCGCCCAATCTGGGGCCGGATTACCAGCAGGCCTTCCGCGCGGTGTTCGACACACTCGGAAAGCGCCCTGGCGTGCTATATGATCCGTTTTTCATGGCGGGTGTGGCGATGCACCCTGATCTGATCCAGCCCGACGGAATGCATCCCAACGCGGCCGGGGTGAAACACGAAGTTGCGCGAATCCTGCCGCTGGTGGAACAGTTACTCGCCGAGGCCCATCCCGCGTGAGGTTGCCCGCGTGAGGTTGACACGATGAGACTTTTTGTCGCCCTCGACTTGCCGTGGATGTTGCGGGAACGTCTGTCGGCGCTGGCCGGCGCCGGCATTCCGGGCGCACGCTGGGTGCCGCCGGCAAATTACCATCTGACGCTTCGGTTCATCGGCGAAACGCCAGGACACCGGGCCGAGGACATCGACACCGCGCTGGCGGGGCTGCGTGCGCGCGGGTTTTCGCTGACCCTGGCAGGACTTGGGACGTTCACCAAGGGCGGGCGGAGCACCGCGCTCTGGGTCGGGGTGGAGCGGAACCCGCAACTGGATCACCTGCAGAACAAAATCGAGACCGCCCTGCAACGTTGCGGCCTCGAGCCGGAGCGGCGGCGCTTTCAGCCGCATGTCACCCTGGCCCGATTGGACAATGTGACCGAGGGCAAACTCGTCTCCTACGTCCAGGCACACAACCTGTTCCGGGCGGAGCCAGTGCCGGTGGAGCATTTCACCCTGTTCAGTTCGCAACTGGGCAAGGAGGCGTCGGTCTACACGGCTGAGGTGGAATATGCGCTGGGGTGACCGCCGGAAGCAGCGGCCGAAGCGCCACGTCGCCTCCACCGGTTGACACCTCGCGGCTCGACGCAACCGTCAACCGAAACCACCCATCCAACCAGCTTTTTCAGGCAAGGTGCAGGGCGGTCAAAACATCGCCCCCGGATGGACTGGATTCCTTGATCCACCCCTTCCCCCCTGCCATGTTTCCGTCATGCCGCCCCCCTCTTGGCCGGCCGCGGCAGCAAGGAGAGCGATAGCGGAATGATCAGCTTGGCGAACATCGCTCGTGGCTAATGACCGGGGCTAGGCGCCTTCTTGCCCGGCTCCGGGATCTCCGGGCCCACGGATCCGCACCGCTTTCCGCTATGGTTGAACTGGTGGCGTCCGAACTGGTCAGTGAGGTCTGCTCGATCTACGTCCACCGTCCCGGCGACATCCTGGAGCTGGCGGCGACCGAAGGCCTGAACCCCAACGCCGTCGGCCGCACGCGGCTGCGGGTCGGCGAAGGCATCGTCGGCCTCTGCGCGGCGACCGGCGCGGTGATGAACCTGCCGGATGCCCAGAACCATCCCGCGTTTGCCTATCGTCCGGAAACCGGGGAAGAACCGTTTGCCTCGATGCTCGCGGTGCCGGTGCGCCGCTCCGGCCGCACCCAGGGCGTGCTGGTCGTGCAGAACCGCATCCCGCGCAACTTCACCGAACATGAGGTCGATGATTTGGAAACCGTCGCCATGCTGCTGGCTGAGATGCTGTCGGGCGCCGGCGCGACCGAGAGTTCGCACGAGGGCGTTGGCGGGACCGTACCCCGGCTGTTCGCCGGCACCATACTGATGGCCGGTATAGCGGTCGGGCCTGTCGTGCTGCTGCGCGCTGCGCGCCCGGTGATAAGGCTGCTT
>DASYBP010000300.1:0-9057 GCA_036500715.1 Rhodopila sp. | reverse complement strand
CGATGCTGGTTGTGGGGGCCGGCATGCTGATCGGCGCCGTCCTGATCCTGGTGTCGGGGATCCGCAAGCATATTCCCCGGGGCGTGCCGATCCCGCGGGCCGCGACATTGCTGCACTGATCGGGGCAGCAACCGCGGCTGCCCGGTTGCAATCCAGGCTAGTTCGAAGCAGGCTCCGAGTATGGTTCGGCTGATGATCTTGCCCGTGGTGGCGCTGGGTTTCGCCATGGCAACGGAACGGTATGGAGTTCTGTCATGCGCATAGCGGTCATCGGTGCCGGCGGGGTTGGCGGCGCGTTTGGCGCGGCGTTGGCGAAGGCCGGGGCGGACGTGACCTTTGTCGCCCGCGGCGCTCACCTTCATGCAATGCGGGAACGGGGGCTGCGCGTCGAGGGCGGGCGCGGTGAAATCCTGATTTCACCCGCGCGGGCCACCGACGACCCATCCACCATCGCGCCGGTCGATTTCGTGCTGTTCTGTGTCAAGCTATGGGACGTCGAAAGCGCCGGCGCGGCGATCAAGCCGCTGATCGGGCCTGCGACGGCGGTGATACCGCTGCAGAACGGCATCGACGCCTCGGAGCGCCTGATCCCGATCCTGGGCGCGCCGGCGGTCATGGGCGGCGTTGCCCAGATCAGTGCGACAATCGCCGAACCGGGGGTGATCCGGCAGACCGGCAGCTTCATGCGGCTGATCTTCGGCGAGTTGGAAGGCGGCAAGAGCGCGCGGGGCGAGGCCTTCCTGGGTCTGTGCCGGCAGGCCAGCTTCGACGCGACGCATAGCGACCAGATCATGACCGAGTTGTGGATGAAGTTCATTCTGCTGGCGACCAACTCGGCGTTGACGGCGGCGACGCGGACGCCGATCGGTGTTCTGCGCGACGATCCGGACATTGCGCCGCTGTTCGAGCGTGCCTCGGCCGAGGTGGCGGCGGTCGGCCGCGCCAGAGGGATCAAGCTGCCGGACGACGTGACCCAGGCTGTCGGGGGGTTCGTGCGCAACGCGCCGCCGGCAATGATGGCATCCATGGCGCACGATCTGGTCCGCGGCAATCGCATCGAGTTGCCCTGGCTGTCCGGCAAGGTCGTCGCGCTTGGGCGGGAACTGGCCGTGCCCACGCCGGTGCACGAGGTGCTCTACGCGGTGTTGAAGCCGTTCACCGACGGCAAGACCGCCTGATCAAACCGGGGCCCGATCAAACCGGGGCCGAGCGGCTTATGGCGTGCCAGCGCATCATTCGCAGCCGCCCCTCGCGGATCAGGCGGCAGCGCAGCAGCCAGAGTTCCGCTTCCTCGACCAGACGGACGGCCTGCTGACGTGTCGGCTTCTCCGCCTGCAGGTCCCGCAGCAGAAGCCGCCAGCCCAGCATCGCCTGCTGCAGGTGGCGGGCAGAGATATCCTCGGCGATCCGGACATCCAGCCCGACGCGGCCCAGCATGCGGGTAACGGCAATGCCGGTCGGGATCTCCGCCGGGTCGCGCTGTTCCAGGCTAGCCCAGTGCTCGACCGTGGGATCGGATCGGTTCAGCGGTGCCGCGCAGGCCAGTTCCGTCAGGACCAGTTGGCCGCCTGGTCGCAACGCGCGTGCCAGTCCATCGAGTATCGGTTCCGGCTGGGAACCAAGTAGCGGCTCGATCGCCAGGCAGTGGTGATGGCTTCGGGGGTCAAAGCTGGGGTTCTCGGGATCCCAGGTTACGACGTTGACCTTCTTTCCCAGTTTCGCCTTGGCGACCAGCTTCGAGGCCGCGGCGATCAGGTCCTGGTCGCTCTCCATTCCGGTAACCCAGGTCCCGAGGTTACGGGCGATTGCGGCGGCCGAACCGCCACTGCCGATGCCGACGATCAACAGGCTGGTCGCCGCCGACGCGCCCAGCGGCCGGGCGAGGCGCAGGGTTTCGATCTCGCCGCCGGGGAAGATGAAGCCATCGCCCCAGAGCAGATGGGCGACGGCCAGCCGCTCGGGCGGCCACACAGCGCCGGTCCGAGGTTCGGCCTTGTCGGTGGCCAGTTCGTCGCACGCACGGGAGGCAACCAGCGACGCGATCTCGGCAACCGATGCGTGATGCGAAGATCGTTCGATCAGATTGGGTACCGCGGCAGGCAGCATTGGTGTCTCCGTCGAGGAAGCCTACCCGGATATTCTTACCAAAACCTTTACAGCGCTGATATCGATCCTGGATCGATGTCACCGGAGCTGACGAGCAGCGCGGTGATCGGCAACGCTTATCAAGGTGCCGCCGCCCAAGGTGAGGCTGGGAGGTGGTTCCGACAACTGTCGGTGAATCTATCCGCGCCCTGCACCGGAGGTGCCACGATTGCGCATAGCAACATGCCTTGCAGACCGCTGATCATAAGCCAGCTTACGATGGTTGATTTGTACGATCGGATTTGCCATCCATGTCTCACTCCGCCACCACGTTCCGAGAGGATGTCGCTGCCCGACCCGCCGTGCGGAGGCGGTCCCGCAGGAAGCTGCTCCGCTGGGGGTTGATGGCCGGCGGGCTGCTGGCGGTTGTTGTCGGCGGCGGGCTCTATTGGCTATCCAGCGGGCGCTGGATCGATACCGACGATGCCTATGTCCAGGCTGACAGCATGACCGTCTCCACCGACGTGTCCGGGATCGTTGCGGCTATTCCGGTGCATGAGGGCGAAGTGGTGCACAAGGGCCAGGTCCTGTTCACGCTCGACCCGCAGAAATTTCAGATCGCGCTGGACAACGCACGCGCCAACCTGGCGCAGATGCGGCTGAACAGCGAATCGGCGAAGGCCGACTATCAGGCGGCGCTGCGTGACACCGCGGCCAAGCAGCAACAGGTCAACGCGGATCAGGCCACCTATGATCGCTACGCCGTGTTGGTGAAACAGCACGCGGTCACCCAGCAGGAAACCGATGATGCCCGTTACAAGCTGGCGGCGGACCAGCAGGCAGTGAGAGCGTCCGGCAGCCAGGCGCGGGCGCTGCTGGCGAAGCTGGACGGCAAGCCTGACATCGCGGTTGAGGACATGCCGTCGTTCAAGCAGGCGCAGGCTCAGGTGGCGGAAGCCGAACGTGAGATGGACCACTCGGTGGTTCGCGCACCGTATGACGGCATCGTCACGCAGGTCAACAAACTGCAACCCGGCATGTATCTGGGCGCCAGCACGGCGGCGTTCGGCCTGGTGTCCACTGAACACGTCTGGGTGGAGGCGGAGCCGAAGGAGACGCAGTTGACGTATGCGAAGAACGGCGACCCGGTCGAGGTCAGCTTCGACCTCTATCCTGGGCGCACGTGGAAAGGCACGGTGCAAAGCATAGCCCCGGCGACCGACCAGAATTTCTCGCTGTTGCCGGCGGAGAATTCGTCCGGCAACTGGGTGAAGGTGGTGCAGCGGATTCCGGTGCGGGTTCGACTTGATATGAAGCCTGGCGATCCGCCGCTGCGCGCGGGGATGAGTGCCGATATCGACATCGACACCGGGCACGTCCGCACCCTGTCCGACCTGTTCTAGGCTTACGCTGATGTCAGGCCAACAGCAGGAGGTTGTGCCGTATCGCGCGATCATTACGGTCTGCGCGATGCTGGCGACGTTGATGCAGTCGCTGGACTCGACGATCGCGAACGTCGCGCTGCCGTATATGCAGGGCAGCCTGTCCGCCAGTTCGGATCAGATCACCTGGGTGCTGACCTCCTACATCACCGCGGCGGCGATCATGACCGCACCTGTGGGCTGGCTGTCGGCACGGTTCGGTTTGAAGAACCTTTACCTGGTCTCGATGATCGGCTTTACCATGGCGTCGATGCTGTGCGGCATTGCCGGTTCGCTGCCCGAGATGGTGCTGTTCCGCCTGCTGCAAGGGCTGTTCGGCGCGGCGCTGGTGCCGCTGTCGCAATCGACCATGCTGAACATCTATCCGCCGGAACGGCGCGGGTCGGCGATGGCGATCTGGGGGATGGGGGTCATGGTGGGCCCGATCCTTGGCCCGACACTGGGTGGATATCTGACCGAGCTTTATGATTGGCGGTGGGTGTTTTTCGTCAATCTGCCGTTCGGGATAGCGGCGACCGCGGGTATGGCGCTGTTCCTGCCAAAGACCGAAGCGGCCGCGGAGATGAAGTTCGACTGGTTCGGCTTCGGCGTTTTTGCCCTTGGCATCGCCGGGCTGCAGTTGATGCTGGATCGCGGCGAAACCCAGGACTGGTTCGGCTCGTCTGAGATCATCATCGAGGCGGTGATGGCCGGCGTGGGGTTCTACCTGTTCGTCGTGCACATGCTGACCGCGGAGAGCAAGCCGTTCATCACGCCGAGGATCTTCAAGGACCGCAACCTGTCCGCCGGCCTGCTGGTGATGTTCTCGGTCGGCCTGGTGCTGCTGGCAATTTCCGCGCTGCTCGCACCGTGGCTGCAGGATCTGGCGGACTACCCGGTTGAAACGGCGGGTCTGGCGATGGCGCCGCGGGGACTGGGCACCATGATGGCGATGATGATCGCCGGGCGGCTGTCGAACAAGGTTGATGCCCGTCTGCTGATGGGGCTGGGCATCGTGATCCTTTCCTGGAGTCTTTACCGGATGACCGGTTGGACGCCGGCGGTGTCGGACATGACGGTGATCGTCAACACGACGCTGCAGGGCGCCGGGCTGGGATTCGTTTTTGTGCCATTGCAGGTGATCGCGTTCGCCACGCTGGAACCGGCGCTGCGGACCGAGGGGACGGCCTTGCTCAGTCTGTTGCGCAATGTCGGCAGTGCGATCGGAATTTCGGTGACCAGCGCGCTGGTGACGCGGAACGGGCAGATCGAGCATTCGGTGCTGGCGGGATACATTACGCCGTTGAACCGAGCGTTCCAGGGCGCGGCGGCCAATCTGATGCCGAACACGCCGCACGGGGCGCAGGTACTGAATGGCATGCTGAACCACCAAGCGGAGATCATCGCGTATAACGACGACTGGAAGCTGATGCTGCTGACGGCGCTGCCGATGCTTCTGCTGTTGTTGCTGATGCGCGGGCAAACGAAGGCCGACCGCGGCGGGGCGGAGCACGTGGGGGTGATGGACTGAGGCAACCCGTACCCGCGCGACAAGTTCGGAGCGTACTCAGATCTATTTGCACAACCTGCGCGCGCATGACGCCGATCGGTCGACGACTATTCCGATTCTGCTGATCAAGCCCTGCTCAAGAGAATGTCAGGTCGCGTTCTCATACAATTGCGTTAGAAAGTGGCGAGAGCGTTCGGAGCCGAAAGAGTTCCCTCACTTTCCGGTTGTAGTGAAGTTTTTTCGCGGCACGAGGTCAGGGGGTGCCAAGTGTTGGGTCTGGGGAAGCGCGTCGTTCCGGACAGGGGTCTCGGAACCGGCAATATCGCCACTGGCTTGCAAGGGTGTCATGAGATGCCGGCCCGGTTTTTCCATGGCTTGATGACGGCCGGCGTCGGGTTTGTGCTGGCTGGTCCGGTGCTCGCGGACCCGCCAACCTTCGGCGAACTGCTGACGCGCGCCGAAGCGCAGGCCGCGTCCGGTCACCGCTGGGGTCCGCCCGGCGATAACATGACCGAAACAGTCGCCGGCATGATGGGGCTGATTTCCTCGGCCACGCCGCAACAATTGTCCGAGCTTTCGGCGCTACTGGAAAGCGATGCCACGCATCTGTCGGAGGCTTCGAAGGCGCAAGCCACCGAACAACCGGACGCGACGCCGGCCGCACCGCTGGCGATCACCGCGCCGTCGCCTTCGGCGCCGGCGGAACTCGACCGGGCCGACGTTGGCAAGCCCGACGTCGCCAAGCTCGACGGAGCAATAGCGTCGCCATTGGCGACGGCGGTGGAACCGGATCGGGCGGTGACAGAACCCGCGGCGCCGATGCCCGCGCTGCCGGCGCTGCCGGCGGCGGTATCGGCGGGCCACGAGGTAAAATCGACCGTCAAGGTTACGCCGCCCGCGGTTACGGCGACGCCGGAACGCGATCGGCCGGTGGTGAAACCAGCGGCGCCGGTTGCCCCGCCCGCGGCCGCGACCGTGGCCCATGCAGACGCTCGCGCAGCGGAAATGTTCGCGCGCGGGCAGGAAGCGGAGCGACTGGGGGATGTGTCCGGCGCGCGCCGGTTTTATGCCGTCGCGATGGCGCGAGGCAGTCCGGTCGCAGCGCGCAACCTCGGGCGCCTGTATGATCCCGCCTATCTGAAGCGGACCGCTCTGGGCGGTATCGATCCCGACCCGGCGCTCGCCCGTCACTGGTATGAACGGGCCGTCGCCATGGGTGACCCCGTGGCTGGCCCCCTGCTTGAAGCATTGGCCCTGAGGTGATGATGGACCGCCGCACTTTGCTTTCCGCTATTCCCGCTGCCGCGCTAGCCGCGGGCTTTCGTCCGGCGCGGGCCGCGACGATGCAACCGGCCGGACCCTTTACCATCGGCATCATGGGTGGCGAGATCGATGGCACCTTCATGCGGGTGGCGACCGACCTGACTTCGGTTCTTAACTCGAACGAAATGCGCATCGTGCCGATCGTCGGCAAGGGGTCGTTGCAGAACGTTGGCGACCTGCTGCATCTGCCGGGGGTGGACCTGGCGTTGATAGCGGCGGATGCGCTGGCCTATGCGCAGACCATGCATCTCTATCCTGGTGAACTGAACAAAATCCAGTACATCAGCAAATTATACGAGAACGACTGGCACGTCTGCGCTCGGCCGGAAATCCAAACGTTGACGGATCTGCAAGGAAAACCCGTCAACATTGACGTGGAAGGCGCCGGCACGAACCTAAGTTCCCGCGCGATCCTGAAGACACTCGGCATCGAGCCGGATTTGCGAACGGAAGAACCCGGCATCGGGCAGGATAAGCTGCGGCGGGGGGAAATCGCGGCCAACATCTACCTCGCCGGCAAGCCTGTTCGGCTGTTCGCCACATCGCCCGCCGACACCGGGCTGCATTTCGTGCCGGTACCGGCGAACGACGCGCTGGAGAAGATGTATGTGCCCGGCGGCCTGCTGACGCACGCCGAATATCCGACGCTGATCCCGGAAGGCGCACAGGTCGAGACGATCGGCGTCGGCGTCGCGCTGGCGGTGTTCGGGTGGCAGCCGGGGACGGTGCGGTATCGCAACCTCGTCACGTTTGTCGACGCGTTTTTCAGCAAGTTCCCGGAACTGCTGAAGCCGCCGCACCATCCGGCGTGGCACAATGTCAACCTTGCTGCCGCGCAGCCGGGATGGACGCGTTTCCCGCCAGCGGAGGCATGGCTGGCACAGCACCGTCCGGCGAGTGGGAATCAGGTGGCCGATGCGAAGACACCAGCGGATTTCGACAGCTTTCTTGCCGAGCACGGTGTGCCCCACCTGACCCCGGCGCAGCGCGAGGCCACGTGGGAATACTTCCAGCAGCAGCGGCCATCCGGCCGGTAGCAATTTCATCAGCCTGAGGTCGCTCCGCGATTCGAGGCAGGCTGATATTGCGGTAACCGGCGAAGGTCAGGGCGCCGCGGCAAGACGAGCCAGCCGATCGAGTTGCGGCTGTTTCAGCGCGTGCTCGGCATGCTGGCCGGTGGCGTCGAACACCAATATCCGATCGTCACTGTCCCGCGGCCAGGATGCGAGACCGGTGCCGTTGGGATCGCCGTTTCTGGCGAAATTGGTCCAGTAACGGCTCATCGCGGCGGCGGTATTTTCGTCGGCCCCGGTATATTTCAGCGGCGAGCCTTGGGACGTGCCGAGGTTGTTGAACACGAACGCCAGTTCACTGGCGTGCGGAGCCCCCAGGATGGAGCCGCGCTCTGCCTCCGGGACGTAGCCGAACAGGTAGCGATAGACCGGCTGACCGGATCTGGCGTGGCTGGCGGCAAGAAAGCGGGCGGGTTCGGTCAGCAGCCGATCGGTGATCATACCGGCGACAACGGCTTTTTTGTCGCCGCTATGCGTGGGATCATACAGCGTGATCATCGTATCCCGTAGCGGCGGCGGCAGATCTTCCAGGGCGGCGTCCGGATTGGCCAGACGGCCAGGGAACAGGCTGGCCTCGAAGTCGTTCGAGCCGACCATCCAGGGAACCTTGGCCTCGTTGCCCGCGGCAAAAATCTGTTCGACGCTGGCGGTGATCAGCTTGCCGTCGAGGATCGGCCACGGACCTTCCAGAGGCGCGTATCGGACTTCCTCGGGTCCCAGCACCGCCGCGGCAGGCAATTTGCGAAGGGCCGCCAGGTCGGCGACACCGGCGGACCGGGCGAACGCCGAACCGGTTTGTTCGGCGGTCGTCAGCGGCTGCGGTGGGACCCGGCCAAACCCTGATTGGGTGATCGCCTTGGCGAACAGGCCGCGCGCGGCACGTATGGTCATCAGCGCGTTGACCGCAACCCCGCCCGCGGACTCGCCGAATATGGTGACATTGGCGGGATCACCACCGAAGGCCGCGATGTTGGCCCGCACCCATTTCAACGCCGCGATGTCATCCATCAAGCCGAAATTGCCAGTGCCAGCCTTGCCGCCCTCCTTGGTCAGTTCCGGATAGGCGAACCAGCCGAAGCGTCCGAGGCGGTAGTTGAGCGTGACGATGATCAAGCCGTCGCGCGCCAAGCTGGCGCCGTCATAGGTGGCACGGGCACCGGTGCCGAAATAGAAGCCCCCGCCGTGGATCCACACCATCACCGGCCGCTTCGCTTTTGCCGTCGCGACGGTCGGCCGCCAGATGTTCAGGTAGAGGCAGTCCTCGCTGATTGCCGGATTGGAACCGCGATCCTCCCCCGGCAGCACAGGCTGCATGCACGCGGGGCCGGGCTCGCTGGCAGCGCGTACGCCTTTCCAAGATGCCGGCGGCCGGGGCGGTCGCCAGCGGAGCGGTCCGACGGGTGGGGCTGCGTACGGGATACCCTTGAACGCGGTCACGCCGGTCTGGGTCACACCGCTGACGGCGCCGCTGCGTGTCATGACGGTCTGGGCGGCGGCGGGCACCGCGAACAGCAGGGCCAGCGTGGCGATCACGCGTCGATACGCGGTGTTGCGGTTCATCGAACGGTCCCAGGGTCGGTGGGCCGTTCAGCCAGCCCCCGCGACCGTCTCTATACGGGGCTCCGAGCGAGGAGCAAGGGCGACG
>DASYBP010000299.1:0-7691 GCA_036500715.1 Rhodopila sp. | reverse complement strand
CTGAACATCCGCGTCATCAAAGTACTGAAAGTCTCCGATGACATCGGTAGTGGGTAAAGCTTACTAATCCGTTAAGAACGGATAGTGTTTTGTCTGCAGCCCGCAAGTCGGGGCGGCGAAGGGTCCGAGCCCAATGAATGTCAGGAAGTGGGCGACCCGTTCAGGCGCGCGTGGACACCGCCAGGGCGGCGGCGCGGCCCGCCTGCGTTCGGCTGCCATGGCCCCGGCTGCCATGAACCCAGCTGCCATGGCCATTGTAGCGGATCAGGGCGGGTTGCGGGGCGGCGGCGCGGGCGATGATACGCACGATGCGGGTCTGTACCTCGATGGCCCGTTCCAGCAGCGCCTGATTCTCCGCCGCAAGCCTGCCGAGGCGTTGTCCAAGCGCACTTCGCTGGATGCCCGGCATGGGGGGCCTGGTCATTTCCGCCAGGGCTGCCTCCTTGGCCGGAACCAGAGCGACCGCCGCGACGAAATCGAGGCGTTTCAGGGCATCGTTTTCTTCCGCCAGCACGTCGGCCAGGCGCCGGGCAGCCTGCAGGTGTTGGTCGCTCATTTCGGCTTTGCCTCCTGCATGCGCATCATCGCGTCGTAGACGGGCCGGGCCAGCCCCAGGCCGCCATGATTGGCGATCTGCTTGGCAAACTCCTGCACCAGCATTGGCTTCCAGGCTTCCTCGCCGGCGCCGCCGCCGAATTCGCCGTGCGCGGTATTCACCGTGTCGAACATCGGCTGCAGCAACTGGCCGATCGCCATTGCCTCGAAATCATGTGCCGACTTGGCGACCTTCGCGGGGTCGGCGGACTGCATGGGGCGCGCGGCCGCGGGAAGCAACCCGGGCGGGGTGGCGGACGACAAGGTGGCGGGTGGGAGTGTCGTCGATTTGGCCATTAGCGCACCTGCAGGTCTGCCTGCAGCGCGCCGGCAGCCTTGATCGACTGCAGAATGCTGATCAGGTCGCGTGGGCCGACGCCCAGCGCGTTCATGCTGGCTACCAGGTCGCGCAAAGTGACGCCGGAGCGGAGGATTCCCAGCTTCTTGTCGTGCTGGTCGTCGATCTCGATGGTGGTCCGGGGCACGGTCGTGGTCGTGCCGTTGCGGGAAAACGGTTCCGCCTGACTGACTTCCGGCGTCTCGGTCACGCGGATGGTCAGGTTGCCCTGGGCGATCGCCACGGTGCTGATCCGCACGTTGGCGCCCATCACGATCGTACCGCTAGCTTCGTCGATGACGACGATCGCGGCGTTGTCGGGTTCGACCCGAAGATTTTCGATCATCGCCAGGGTCCCGATCGGATCGCGGTTGGTCATCTCGAGTTGCACGGTCCGCGGGTCGGTGACGTGGGCGATATTGCCGGCGGTCTTGTTGATGACAGCGGCGATGCGCTCCGCGGTCGTTAGATCGGGGTTGCGCAGACCGAGCCAGAGACCGTTACTCTTGTCGAGCTTGAAGGGGACGTCTTTTTCAACCGTAGCGCCGTTGGCGATCCGACCTGACGTGGGCACGCCCCGCGTCACCGAGGCGGCGGCGCCGCGGGCGGCGATGGCGCCAGTGGACAGGGTGCCCTGGCCGACCGCGTAGACCTCGCCGTCGGCGGCGAGCAGGGGCGTGACGAGAAGTGTGCCGCCGGTCAGGTTGGTCGCGTCACCAAGGGCGGAGACCGACACATCGACCCGGCTGCCACTGCGGGCGAAGGCCGGAAGTTGGGCGGTCACCATAACCGCGGCGATGTTCTTGGTGGAGAGGGCGGTGACCTGGTCGCGCGTGTTCACACCCAGGCGCTCGAGCATGCCAATCAGGGATTCACGGGTAAAGACGTTATTGTTCAGCTTGTCACCGGTGCCGTTCAGACCCACCACAAGGCCGTAGCCGATCAACTGGTTCTCGCGGATCCCCTCGACGTCGGCGATATCCTTGATGCGCACATCGGCCCAGGTCGAGACCCAGGGGCAAAGGGTCAGGCCAAGAAGGATGGCTGCGATCACACGCTTTTTGCGCAAGGGTCGATCCTGGGGAAACACGCAGTCGTTGCAGCAACTCTTGTGCCACGGCCTACGGGGTGAGAATGCGCGTCCTTCCGTCGGATCAAGGCAGGCAAATCTTGCCGATCGGTAGAAAAGTCCCGTGCTCCTTGCCGGTTCCCATCGGTTTTATTGCGACTCGCTGACGTCTCCGTGTGCGCTCTTGGCGGCTGCCTGACAGATCGCTATACGTCCGCGCGTTCCCTACCCGGAATGGGCCGGGCGCTCACCGCTCTGGTCCCCGCCTGGGCGGCGGGCGAATGGATAACCAGGACCGAAGCCGCATGATGGTGAGTTTGCCCCCTGATTATCGTCCCACGGAGGATGAGGAATTCATGAATCCGCTTCAGGTCGAGTATTTCCGCCAGAAATTACTGCGGTGGCGGGCTGACCTGTTGCGGGAAGCCGATGGAACACTTGCCAGCCTTTCGGAAGGCGGCATTCACGAAGCGGATATTACCGACCGCGCCAGCGTCGAGACCGACCGGGCGCTGGAATTGCGGACCCGCGACCGGGCCCGCAAGCTGATTTCCAAGATCGATCAGGCTCTGGTGCGTATCGAGGTCGGCACCTATGGTTATTGCGAGGAAACAGACGAACCGATCGGGGTCAAGCGACTGGAAGCGCGCCCTATCGCGACGATGTCGATCGAGGCGCAGGAGCGCCACGAGCGAATGGAGCGGGTGCACCGGGACGATTAGGATTAGGGCCAGCTAGGATTAGCGCCAGCCTGGTTTTCTGACCGGCGGTTTGCCAGACGGATGGTTCGCCAGACGGATGGTGCCAGACGGGCGATTTGGCCAGACGGGCGGCTTTTCAGCCGCGATTTTCAGCCTTGGGGGTTCTTCAGCCGGGCCGCTCGCTGTCCAGCAAGGCCATCTGGGCGGCGGCGTAGCGCTCGCCGGCGGCGGCATTTTTTGGCACGGCCTGCTCGATGGCGGCGCGGTCGGCCGGGGTCAGCGGAACGTCGAGGGCGCCGATGGCTTCGTCGAGTTGCTCGCGGCGGCGGGCGCCGATCAGCGGGACGATGTCGTTGCCCTGCGCCGCAACCCAGGCGATGGCAAGTTGCGCGACGGTGACGCCCTTGACGTTGGCGATGACCCGAAGGGCCTCGACCAGGGCCAGGTTGGTGCCGACATTGCCATCCTGGAACCGCGGATTGTGGACCCGGAAGTCGCCGGGGGCGGCGTTCTCCTTGCGCCAGTGACCGCTGATCAGTCCGCGGGAGAGAACACCGTAGGCAGTGATGCCGATGCCCTGGTCGCGGCAGGCGGCCAGAATGGCGTCCTCGATCCCGCGGGATAGCAGCGAATATTCGATTTGCAGGTCGCAGATCGGGTGCACGGCGGCGGCTTGCCGGATGGTCTGAGCGCCAACCTCGGAGAGGCCGATATGGCGGACATAGCCGGCCTTCACCATGTCGGCGATGGCACCAACGGTCTCCTCGATCGGGACGTCGGGATCGAGGCGGGCGGGGCGGTAGATATCGACATAGTCCAGACCCAGTCGCTGGAGTGTGTAGGCGAGGAAGTTCTTGACCGCCGCGGGGCGGGCGTCGTTGCCGGTCCAGCCGCCGGCAGGATCGCGCAGGACGCCGAATTTGACGCTGACCACGGCGCGTTCACGGGTGGTGCCGCGGAGTGCCTCGCCGATCAGCATCTCGTTGTGTCCCATGCCATAGAAATCGCCGGTGTCGAGCAGGCTGATGCCGGCGTCGAGGGCGGCGTGGATAGTGGCGATGCTCTCGGCGCGATCACTGGGGCCGTACATGCCGGACATGGCCATGCAGCCGAGGCCGAGGGCGGACACCTGGAGGCCAGAAGAGCCGAGGGGACGGTGTTGCATCGGCGGGTTTCCTTTCGGTGATATGCGATGGTGTTCTTACGGGCGGCGTTTGTCGATTTCCCGAGGCAGACGGAAGCGGGGGATTGATGGCTTCCGTTTGTCGATCATGCCATGATTGGGGCCGGCATAACGGATGACCGCTTATGAGTGCTTTGCTCGAGCCGCTGACCCTCGAAGAATTCCTGGCGTGGGAACGAGGACAGGAACCGCGGTACGAGTTCGATGGGATCCAGCCGGTCGGGATGACAGGCGGCGGTCGATCCCATTCGCGGACGCAGACCCGCCTGGTCGTTGCGTTGGGAACGCGGGTCGCCGCCCCGTGCGAGGTGCATGGATCCGAACTGAAAGTCGTGACCCAGACCCGCGTGCGCTACCCGGATGCGTCGGTGGTGGGCAGCGACCAGGAGGCGGAACCCGACGTCATCGAGCCGACCGCCGTGTTCGAGGTTATGTCGCCGTCGAGCTCGCTAACAGATCGGCGGGTTAAACCGATCGATTATGCCTCGGTTCCATCCATTATGGTCTATGGCATCCTGGATGCGGAACGCCCGGAGGTGACGATCATGCGGCGGGCGGCTGGGTGGGAGCCAGAAACTTTTGTCATCCCGGACGCTATGATGCCGTTGCCTGAAATCGGGATCGACTTACCGCTGGCGTCGATCTACCCGCGGTAACGGTCGAGCAGGCGGCTTCGGGTGATGAAGGTTGTGCTGATCGTTGCGGCCCTGCTGGTGGCCGGACTCTACTGCGCCGTCGTCGGGTTGCTGGCCTGGCAGCAGCGGCGGTTCCTGTATCTGCCTGATACGCGTCCCCCTGACCTTCGGTCAGCCGGCGTCGGCGCCGCGCGCGCCGTGACCGTCCATACCGCGGATGGGCTGGATCTGCTGGCTTGGTCAGTGCCGCCGGCTGACGACGCCTCGCCAGTCGTGCTGTATTTGCACGGCAATGGTGGGAACATCGGTTACCGAGCGCGCCGTCTGGCGCAGCTCAGCCGCTTCGGCTGGGGTGTTGTCTTGCTGGAGTACCGCGGATACGGGGGCAATTCTGGCGCTCCGACCGAAGCCGGGTTGTTCGAGGATGCCCGCGCGGCGTACGCAACCCTGCGCTCAGACGGGGGACCGGCTTCTCGTATCGTCCTGTGGGGTGAATCGCTGGGGGCGGGCATAGCCGTGCGGCTGGCCGCGGAGGTCGAGGTTGGAGCGGTTCTGCTCGAGTCGCCCTATACGAGCATCGCCGCGGTTGCCCGGCTGCGGTTTCCGGTTGCCCCGGTTGACTGGCTGATCCGCGATCGTTTCGATCTGATCGGCCGGATCGGTCGGGTGCGGGTGCCAGTGCTGGTGATGACGGGTGGTCGCGATGGTGTCGTGCCGCCGGCGATGGGGCGAGCCGTGTTCGCGGCGGCAAACGAGCCGAAGACATTCTGGTTTGCGGAGGACGCGGGGCACAACGAGTTATCCGAGGCTGGCGCGCTCGATGCCGCGCATAAGTTTGTTTTGGAGCATTTTCGGACGACGCCGTAATCAGGTCGCCACGCATTTCGGAGTCAGATGAGCTTGACACCGGTGAGCTTGACACGGGGCTGCCGACTAAAGGATCCTTCTGCGCGGATCGATACACCCGCCGCTTGCGCCCCTCGCCGGGGATGGTGAACGTATCAGAGCTCCATGCACCCCCGCTCGAAGCGGACGGTCGGCAATGCAAGCACCGATGCACATCTCGTTCGCTGAAGGCAGAGGTGGCTGATGCGCGATTTCCGTGAAGCCAAAGTTATGGCTCGGAGCCTACGTGAGGCCCTAAAGGCGAAGGCCATTTCCGTCACCCATGGTGAAAGCTTAGAACTAATCGCGAAGATTCTCGGGGTCGACAATTGGAACATTCTTGCGGCCGAGATCAGCGCAGCAGATCGGGGGCGATCGGAGACGCTTCAATGTTCGTTCTGCAACAAGCCACCGAGCGAGATCGAAGCACTCATCGCGGGCCCTGGCGTCTTCATCTGCAATGAATGCATTGCGCTTTGCACGAATGCTCTTGACGAGCGGGATCTATCGAAGCTGATGGACACCACCCGGGCACAGCCGCCGGAGACCCCGCCTGCGTCGGCCCTCCAGGATCATCTTCGCGGCCGATCCACGGGACAGCTCCTTGCCTATCAGCGCGATGCACAACGCCGGCTCCAACATACGCGCGCAGCAATACGCACTGTCGGGACTTTGCTCGGTGCGGCATCTTCCGAACCGCTCATGCCTGGACCGATGCAGGGATTTCTCCGTGCGAAGCCGCGGAAGGAGCTTGCCGCCATGAAAAAGCAGATGGAGGAAAACCTCACTGCAAGCACCTCAACGTTGCAGATGGTCACAAACATATTACACGAGCGGGGCCAATAGGACCTCGGCGCATGGCCCGACTGATCGCCACAGTCGATCGCCACGAATAGGATCAAGCTCCTAGACTAAGTAAGAGAATTTTAATACTTGACCCATTGATCGCGCTCCCAATATTGGGTGGGGGCTGCCGAAACGGGTGTTCTACGCTCGCGGTATCGGACCTTACGCAGGCAGTTGCATTTGGCATAAGCTGAACCGTGCTGCAGCCGATTTGATTTGGCGTGGGTCCGCGGTCTTGCCAACCGGGCCGCCGCCTCCCATGGTCGGCCGCAATGTGGTTCGCTGAGCCTAAAGACCTGATCGCGGAGGCCCCCTCACCATGACCCAATCTGGCGCGACCCAATCTGGCAAATTCGTCTCCATCTGTGAGGTCGGCCCGCGCGACGGGCTGCAGATCGCCAAGACACGGATGACGACGGACGACAAAGTGGCTTGGATCGTGTCGCTCGCGGCGGCGGGCATTCGGGAGATCGAGGTCGGCAGTTTCGTGCCGCCGCGCGTGATCCCGCAGCTTGCCGATACGGCAGAGGTTGTCGCCAGAGTGCTGGCGGCACTGCCTGAGCTGACGGTGCAGGCGCTGGCGCCGAACCTTCGGGGTGTGCAGAACGCCCACAATGCGGGGGTGCACAAGATCAGCATTCCGGTGTCCGTCAGCGACGGGCACAGCCAGGCGAACCTCAATCGCACGCCGGCGCAGTCGATCGAGATGATGCGCGAGGTCATGGACTGGGTGAAGGCGCAGCCTCGGCGGGTGCCGGTGGTGGCGGGGGCCTCGACAGCGTTCGGGTGCTCGATCGATGGAGTAGTGCCGACGGCGAAGACCGTCGCGCTGTGCAAGGGCCTGGCGGACGCCGGCGTCGACGAGATTATGCTGGCCGACACAGTTGGCTACGCCCATCCGGCGCAGGTTAAGGAGGTTGTTTCGGCCACGCGGGAAGCGATCGGTCCAGTGCTGTGCGGGTTGCACCTGCACGATACCTGCGGGCTGGGCATCGCCAACGCGGTCGCCGGGCTGGAGGTCGGGATTCGTGCGTTCGACTCCTGCCTGGCGGGGCTGGGCGGGTGCCCGTATGCGCCAGGCGCATCGGGGAATGTGGTCACCGAGGATCTGGTGTTCATGCTGGAAAGCATGGGGTTCACCACCGGCATTGACATTCCCGCGCTGCTGCAGTCTCGCGAAGTGCTGCATGCCGCGCTGCCGGCGGAGGTGCTGCACGGGCAAGTGCCGAAGGCCGGGTTACCGCCGACGTTTCGCAAGGCGGCGTGAATCAGGCTCGATCGGACACTTTGTCTGAGGTAGCCGCTTCACGCGGCAATCGTGATCGCTTCGCGACTCACGCTTCACCGCGATCCGACACTATGGCCTGGCGAAGCGAGCGAAAGAGCGGGCCAGCGCGTCGTAGATGGCCCGCTTGAAAGGCACTGCGAGCGAGGGCACGTC
>DASYBP010000298.1:0-11632 GCA_036500715.1 Rhodopila sp. | reverse complement strand
TGCTTTCTAGCAGTGTGTCGAATTTAGCAACAGGCCGCACCCGGCGTGACACACGGCGATTCGCGGGGCGATCGTACCCCGATCGCCGCCATTCCGCGAGATTCCCGGCAGCTTTTGCGCTCACTAAATCGATGTGATCGTCGGGAATGGACCTGCGGCTGACGCCCTTGCCGTGTCGAATGCGGCCAGACACAGCGTCACAGCCTCAGGGCAAGCCCGATGGTTGAAGCTGCGAAGCACGTGATCATACTGCTGGCGGTTCAATCCGTAGGCGTGCGCCACAATCGCATCGACTTCAGCCCGCAGCGGCCAACCCGCCGGTGTTGCGACGCCGCCTCCCTGGTCCTCCCACAGACAGTTATATCCGGCGTGGTTGCAGGACAAACGCAACGCGGCGTGTCCCAGAAACCGGGTTTCGGCCTCGCTGAGCCTGGGGAACGGCAACGCTCGCAGCAGATAAAGACTTAAATGTGTCGCCGCCTTCTGGCGCACCAGCCAGTCGAACGGGAACGAATTGAAGACTGCGCACAAGGTCAGGGCATCGGAGACCGAACGAGCCCACGGCGTTTTCTCAACCGTGGCGGTGTGCCCAAATGCCGTTCCAGGGGGAGCGATGCAGGCGATCATCGTGCGCTCGTCGTTGGAGCGAGCGATGTCGCGAAACACCAGCCGATAATGCCGATGTACACCGGAATGGATCGCATCGGACGCGACGCTGTAGCGAGGCTTGGTATCCCGGGAATCCGTGTACTGGTGGAATGTCTTCCCCTCGTGGAGAACCAGATCGGCAACGCCGGCAGGCCGGAAGCAATGGGAATCAGCGGTCATATGAAGGTCATTGCCGAAACGAATATTCCGGAAGGCGCACCACTTGCCAAGTCTTTCCGGTTGCGCGAACAGGGTCTCGGCGATGGCGAGATCGGCTGAGCCGCGCAATTCCAGCGGCGTGCCGCCGGTTTCGTCCAGGAACGAAGTCTTGTAAGTCATGATTTTCGCGGCATCGGCCGCGTCCTCGATACGATCGAGGTAGAAGCCGCAGCGCAGAGCCTGGGTTGGGCCGGGGCGGCGTGCGACTATCAAATCGAATTTGAAACGGCTATCGATGTCGAAGATGCGGCGACGGTTCTCAAACGACAGACACCAGTCGATGGTGGTCTCCCGCAGGTATAGACGGCGGATTCCAGTCGTGCCTTCGTTGGCATGGAAGGCCGACGGCATCAATACGCCGATAGCGCCGTGCCTGGCGGTCAGGTCGATCTTGCGTTCCGCGAACAGGCGAAAGAGATCCAAATTACCCGCTGTGGTTTCCCCATCCGCCAGGACGCGTTGATGCCGGTAGAGGCGGACAGCGACCCGTTTTATCCGTTCGAAACCCTGACGATAGGCCTCGAAGGCGGCGGCGGCATCCGGACGCGCGAGCACCGATTGCTCAATCATCGCTCGCTGGGCGCCGGTTCGGGCGTCCAAAACCGAGGGCTCATAGTTTGCGACGAAATCCTTGGTGTTGGGCAACACGACATCCCAGGGCGGGTTGCCCAGAACGGCTGAGAAGCCGCCGGGGAAAACCTCCGCGAAGACCAGGTCCCACGGCACCGCGTCCGCGCCGGCCGATAGCACCGCGGCCTGGCGCGGTGTCAGGACCTCCGGCCAGCGACCAGCGGCCGCAACCTGGCCGGCCAGACCCAGCCAGACATCATCGCAGTCCCGTTCCCGTAACATAGCCGCGCCGGCCCAGGTTCGGGCGAGTTGGAGCAAGGGATGCAGCAGCCGGTCAAGCCGATCCTTGATCGCCTGCTTCGCCTGCAGATCCTCAACGTCGCGGCCAATCGATGCGTTCAGCCAGGTGACGAGCGGGCGGGCTTGACCCAGCGCGGCGTCAAGGCGGTCGGCGACGCCGCTTGCCAGGAGTGGATCGAGTGGACCGCCCGTCACCGGAAGCGTCGCCAGCGACGCGAAGAATGGCCCCGTCAGCGCATCGCCATGCACCAATCGGTGATCAAGGAACGTCAGCGGCAATCCCTCCGCATAAGACTCAAGCCAGAGGGAGAGTTTAGCCAGTTCGACGGCCAGATTGTTTCGATCACAGCCATAAAGGCAGTGCACCGCGACCTCACGGCGGCAAATTGCCCGGGCTCGAGGTTCGCAGAAGCCTCGGCTGGGAAGGTACGCCGTGATCGTCTGGTCCGCGTCCGGCAGCGCCGCGATGCGATCGTGCTCGCCGCGTTCATCGCAGAGAAGGCAAGCGGACAGCACGGCCTCGCCGAGATGGCGGCAGGCTTCGACCAGAAAATGACCGCTGCCGGTCGCGGGGTCCACGACCTTCAGTGATAACAGTCTCGCGGGGTGAGGGTCGTTCGGCGGACTCACGGCGGCGATTTGCGGATCTAGCGTTTCGCGCACCAGAAAGCGCACAAATTCGTGTGGGGTATAGAACGATCCGGAGGATTTACGGCCCATACCGGTGCGCAGGTAGAATTGGCCGGGCTCGATGTCACCTGGCTGATCCTTCGCCGCGACGAACGCTTCCTGTCTGCCGCGGCTAATGCGGCGCAACGGTTCGGTCGCGATTCCGGGTTCCTGCTCCAACAATCCTTCGTAGATACTGCCGAGATCTTCGACATCCAATGAACCGTAATGCACGCGGACGCGCTCGTCGCAGGCGGAAACGATCCAGATCAGCCTGTCGAGCATAATAGCCACCGCACGCTCGCCCCAGTCCAACCGGTCCAGCGATTTCGTTGCGCTTTCAGCGAACAAGGCGCCAGCAAGCGGAGCGATGTTCAACTCGCTGCAGCGCAGGCCGTCGCGAAAGATCGCGAACAACCGCCGCAGACCACTTTCCAGCATCTGCCCGGTGTCATGGCCAAGGTCCAGATGCCGCCGCACGAGCGGACCCAGGGCTCGATTCGGCGACAACGCTTCTCGCCATAGTCTGGTGGCCGCGAAGCTGAAGCCGCTGCCCGGTTCGGCGGGACCTTCGAGCTTCAGGATGAACAGCAGCCGGTAGACCAGGACCAGACCCTCGTGCCAAAGCACGGTTGGATCGAGCATGGCCCGGTCAGGCAGCGCATTGATGAAACCGACGATCGCGGCTCTTGCCTGGCGGCGCAGCTCGGTCGTTACCCGCACCTGATGCAGTCTTGCAGCTTCCAGAACCGCCGGCAGGCGCGACACGCCATCCGCCCCGGCAAGCCCTTTTAGGAGTCGAAACGAATCGGGTGGGGCCGCCGCGGTTCGCCATCCGCTGATATCAACTGACAGATGACTGTCAGAGCGTGACGGATCGCAAATCAGCAGGCGGATGATTTCGCCGTCAGTCAAAAGTCCCGCCCACTCCTTCGCCGCCAGCAACACCCGTTGTGCGATTCGGGTTGGACTAGACCGGTACGCGCGCATCGAGCGCGCCGGGCCGCGCAGATCGATGCCGCTAGGGATTGACCAGGCACGCAAGCGACCACCGGCGGCGGATTGCAGCAACCAGCCGCCGTCTTCTTGTCCTTCGCGGGTGGCCACAGCGTGCTGGCGCACAGAGCGGCCATATCCAAAGGCCGACGCAAGCTTCGAAGTGAGGCGTTGATGGACACGCTGCGTGCCCCCGCCTCGAAGCGACCGACATAACGCCTCCCAGCCCTCTTGCGATCCATGCTGCAAGTCCAGCACTTCGGCCAGACCATCGCGCAGGAACGAGTCGGTCATCGCGGAGCCCGACAGAAAGCAGTCCCTGAGATCGAGCGTCATGGGACCAGCATCAGCATGCCCAACGTTCTCACCCCGGCGCGTGGATATGGCGGTGGTTCGGCGATGGTTCGGGACAAGGCCTCGGCCGCCTGACGCCGTTGCGACGCCGGTGCGGCGGGATCGGCGGCAAAGCCGGCCAGTCGCTCTCGAGGATCGAGACACGTTCGCCAGTCGGCTTCCGCCGGTTCTACCGCGAACAGATCCCCTGTCGACTCTGCTGGGGATCCTGTCAGTTCCACCGCCCTGCGCGCCAGCCAGGTGCGGATGACAGTAGCCTCGCGTGCGAGCCGGTCTTGATAAGCCGCCGCGCCGACCGAGGCGATCCGATCCCCGATTTCCACCGCACGCAGGCCAGCCGTGGTGATAACATCTGGCGCCCAGCCGGCGAACCGGCGCGGCCACAACCCATTCGGCCGCACCGGTGAGCGGGGCAGCGAAAGGAAATCGCCTGGTTCCGTGATCCGACCGTCAGGGAACAGCAGCAGCGCGAACACAGCGCGAAGCAGCGGCCCGGCTTCGACTGCATAAGTCAGCAGAAGGCAAAGCGTCTCACCCTTTGCCGCACTGACCCGTCCGGTCCGCACCGAGGCGACCGCCCGCCGGGTCAGCGGATGCGCGCCTCCCGGATACATCATCGTCCGACCGATCGAATCCCGGACCTGCGTGGGGTCGTCGGTCAGACGGACAAGGCCTGACGTTGGGTCGAAGCCCGGCAATCCGTCCAGATCCTGTGCCCAGACCGGCGGCACACGGTAGCTATCGCCTTCCCGGATCAACACCGATCGGACGAATGCGACGAGATCGATGTCATCGGATCGATCATCCGGTAGGACGTCGGACGTTTCTCCGCCGGACAGCCAGCCATGCCGCACGGCCATATGGTCGAAACTTTGAAACGCCTGGTCGATCTCTCGCAGCAGGTCGCGGTAGGCGTCGCTGTCGGTATCCTCTGCCGCGAGATCGAGCGAGTGGATCAGGCGAGGCATCGAACTGAACAAGTCTTCGGCAAGGCCCTTGTACAAGGGTTCATGCAGGGCGGCGGGATCGGCCCCGACGCCCAGCGTATTCGGCATGAACGATAGACAGGACCGCGCTTTCTCATACTTCGCGATCAAGCGCAGAAGCAGCCGCTCCTCGAAGGTGCCGGCGAGAAACAGGTAGCGAATCTCGGGATCGCGTCGTTGGCCATATCGATCGATCCGGCCATTGCGCTGTTCCAGGCGGTTCGGATTGTATGGCAAGTCGAGATGGATCAGGTGAAAGCAACGCTGGTGCAGGTTCAGGCCCTCAGCGAGGGAATCTGTACTGATCAACACGATGCCGTCCTCCTCGGCGCATCGTTCCGCCGCCCGGGTCCGGTCGGCTTCAGTGTCCGATCCGCTGATCGTCAGGACCGGACCGCCGAGACCGGTAAGCGCTTTCACCGCCGCGGTCTGGCTGTCGGCGTATTCCGTATAGACGAGGATATTGGCGTTTGGATCGGTCAGCCGGATCAGGCGGATCTCCAGCGTCAGAGCGGCCAGTTTCGGATCAAGCGGAACGGCTGCCTCACCGAGACGGATGAGCGCGTGCAATTCCTCCGCGGTGCCTGCCAGGCTGGCGGCCATCTCCTCCGCCTCGAGTTCAGCGATCTCCGCTTCCTCGTCGGCTGCCAGCACACCGAACTGGGCCATGCGCCGGCGATAGGCACGCAAGGCGCGCTGGCGTTCCCGCAATGGTCTCGTCCCATAACGCTCTGCCACGACCCGTAACGTGGCGACGCAGGCGGCAATGGTGGACATCGATCGTTTCAGCAGGCTGACGAAGGCCAGGGCATCGGTCAGTCCCCGGGGATCGCGCATGCGTTGCAGGCGGGGCGCGACCAAGGCTGACAACGCCTTGTGAAAGTCTTGCACGAGCGTGGCATCCGTCACCTCGACCCGGACTGGCACGACGATCCGTTCGCGGAACAGTGGAGCGCCTGACGGCGTCCGGATATGCGACTTCAGGCGGCGGACCACGTGGCGCCGATAAGCCGTTCCCACCAGCCGGCCGGCGCCATCGATCAAGCTGGGGTCCAGCAACGCCATCAAGGCGGCGAAATGCAGATCGTGGCCGTCGTGTGGCGTCGCCGTCAGCAACAACAGTCCGTCGGTCTTGATCGCGATCACCTCGGCCAACCGGCGGCGCTGATTTTTCTCGCCGACGCAATGGTGCGCCTCGTCGATGATGACCAGATCCCAGGCGACCCGCTCAAGTTCAGCCAGCACGTGATCCTGCTTGGCAAAATCGATCGAGGTCAGACACAGTGCCGTCGCACTGAACGGATTGCCGCCGAGTTCAAGACCGCGCCGGGCGTCCCGTAATTCGGCGCTCCCGGCTATCGTGGTAAAGCGCAGGCCGAAGCGAACCCGCATCTCCTGCTCCCACTGGCGCAGCAGAGGGCCGGGAGGACAGACAATCAGGATCCGATGCGCCCGTCGGCGGACCAGCAGTTCGGCCGCGATCAGACCGGCCTGGATGGTCTTTCCCAGGCCAACGCCGTCGGCGAGCAGCAATCTTGGGCGCACCATATCCAGCGCGCGGAGCAGCGGCACACGCTGGTAAGCTTCGATTGCGACGCGGCCTGGCGGGACCATTGCGCCCGGGACTTGTTCCAGTAAACGAGCGATATGATACCGGCGCCATGCATCCAAGGAGCCGGCTTCATCGGGCCGCGGCTCGCTGAGCAGGATCGACAGCGGTTCGGCGGGAAACAGTACGTCCCATTCCAGACCGGCAAGATCCCCGCTGGTGCAGGCCAGACGCACGCGCTGCTGGGCGCCGAGGGATTCAACCTCGATCACATCCCATTCCAGACCGCGGACGGCGACCTTGATCCCGACCGACACTTCCATGCAGGCTTCCCGTCGAAACCCGGGCACGGAACCACGGCAAAGGTTGCCAAACCCTTAACGCCGGGCGAGAGGATGCAGATGATTGCGTTCAAAGACAGGTTCGCCGGCAAGGTCGCGGTGGTGACGGGCGCGGCCTCGGGCATTGGCCTGGCGATCACCAAGCGCCTGTTGGCAGAGGGTGCCAAGGTGGTCGGGTCCGACCTGAAGTCCAGCGGCGACCTCGGCGACGGGTTCCTGGGAGTTACCGGTGACGTCACCAAGGAAACGTCGGCCGAGGAGCTGGTGGCGACCGCGGTTGACCGGTTCGGCGGGGTCCACGCCGCGTTCAATGTCGCCGGGGGCGCCCGCGGGGGCTATATTGTCGACCTGACCGAAGTTGACTGGGACTTTACCGTCGATCTGTGCCTGAAGGGGGTGTTCCTGGGCATGAAGTATCAGGCGCGGCAGATGATGCGCCAGGGAAGCGGCGCCATCGTTAACATCGCCTCGCTGAATGCGCATGTCCCGATGCATGCCGGATCGGCCTACGTCGCCGCCAAAGCTGGCGTCGAGATGCTGTCCCGGAACGGTGCGCTCGAGTTCGCGGAATTCGGTCTACGGGTAAACGCAATTCTTCCCGGTTTGGTGCAGACCAGTCTGACACGGCGGCATTTCGATAACCCGGATGCCCTTGCGGCGTTCGTCGAACGCATCCCGATGGGCCGGCCGGCTCAGCCGGAGGAAATTGCTTCGCCCGCATTGTACCTGGCGAGCGATGACGCCAGCTATGTCAATGGGGCCAGTCTGCTGGTCGACGGTGCCTGGGCGGTCAGCGGCTACCCGGATATGAGACCGTTTCGCGGCCCCATCGGCTGGAATCAGAGGACACAGACATGACCGTTCGAACCCGCCGCGACCGTGACGGCGCTGTCGCCACAGTTGCGATCGACAATACAGCGCGGCTGAACTGCCTCGGGCGCGAGCAGATCGTGACCTTCATCGAGTTGGTGACCGCACTGGCGGACGACCCCGATCTGCGCGTGCTCATCGTCACCGGCGAGGGCGACCGGGCCTTCATCGGCGGTGCCAATCTGCACGAGCTTGGTGCGCTTGATCCGCCGAAGGCGAGGGACTTCCTCACGCTGATTCACCACATGTGCAAGGTGCTGCGCGATCTGCCGGTACCGGTCATCGCCAGGGTCAACGGGTTCTGTCTGGGCGCGGGTCTGGAGGTGATGGCCGCCTGCGACATGCACATCGCGAGCGACAATGCGGTATTCGGCATGCCGGAGGTGAAGATCGGCCTGCCCTCGGTAGTCGAGGCGGCGTTGCTGCCGCAACTAATCGGCTGGGGACGAACGAAGCTGTTGCTCTATACCGGGGACAACATTGATGCCCGCACGGCGTTGGACTGGGGTCTGGTGGAGAAGATCGTGCCGGCCGCCGAGCTGAATGCGGCGCTAGGAAGATGGGTCGATTCGATCGTCGAGTCGGGCCCCAGGGCGATCCGGCTGCAGAAGGAGTTGATCCGGGAGTGGGAGGCGATGCCGGTCAACGAGGCGATCGAAGCCGGCATCCGCTGCATCTATCGAGCCTACCAGACCGACGAACCGGCGCGGATGGTGGGCGAGGCGATCCATCGGCTGAAGGCCCGTCGGCGTCAGTGAATTTCGCCCGATTTGCGCAGCGCTTCCCGCAGCTTCGCCGGGGTGAAATCGGGAGCCCGGCAGACCTCCAGAATCACGGCTTCGCGGCGGGAGACCAGGTCGATGGCCGCCGGCAACTTGCGCACCGCCTCGGCAGGAACCACGACCGCGCCGTGGAAATCGGCGTGGATCACGTCGTCATGGGCCACGTGCATGCCGAAAATGTTTACCGGCTTGCCGAAATCCACCATGTGCACATGGGCGTGGCTTGGTCCCACGCGTCCGCCGATCATCTGAAACCCCGGCGCCCACATATCCAGGTCTCGGAACGACCCGTTGGTCACGCAGCCGCTGACGCCAAGCGTCTTGTGAATTGTGGATTGAACTTCGCCCCAGTAAGCGCCGTAGCCGACCCGGCCATCAATATCCTGAATGACCGCGATGGTCGGCAAGTCCTGTGGGGCGACATAGTCATACCAGTCTGCCCGGTCGGCGACCCTAGAGCGCGGCGGTTCGGTGGCTCGGATCATCCCGACTCGCGCCAATCCAACGATTGGCTTTGCCTTTGGGTCGATGCAGATCATCTGCTCGACGGTGAATCCGAAAGCGCGGCGGTCCGGCACGACGATCTCCAATCCGTTGCAGATTGTTGGAGTGTCCCATTGCGCCAGCACGTCCAGGTCAGCCTGGGTGAAGGGGCGTTCAGCCATGACGGTTTCCTCTCTCGTTGAACACCGAGGCGGCATACTCGCTCGCGGACTCGCCATTGTCACGTGCATCGGCACCGGCGACGAAGTCGCACACCCATGTCGTTGCGATCGCCTATCCCTGTGCCAAAAATCGCGCGAAAGCCGCCAAGGTCGTCTCGGAAACGTGATGCTCGATCCCCTCGGCGTCCGACTCCGCAGCCTCGAACGGCACGCCCACGGCCAGCAGCAGATCCACTACCACGCGATGCCGCGCGCGTACCCTGGCGGCAAGCCTCTCGCCGGCCTCGGTCAGGAACACGCCGCGATAGGGCTTGGCCACCGCCAGGCCCTCCCGTTTCAGCCGTCCGATCGTCTTGATCGCGGTGGCGTGCGCCACGCCCAGCCGGCGGGCGATGTCGGTCGGCCGAGCCTCGCCGGCGTCGGTCAGCAAGTCGGAGATCAGCTCGACATAATCCTCCAGCAACGCGCCGGACTGCGCCGACCGCGCCTTGCCAAAGCGGCTGGCCTGCGTCGGCTCCTCCGGCAACGGTGAGGCAGGGCGAAGCGGATGTTCCACCATAACGCCAGACATGATCCGTGTTACCCTCTCAGGTCTGCCTAATATCCGAAACTTTGCAACAGCAGGATACCATTCAGCCCTAGCACGACCACTGTCGCCGCCGCGGCCAGCGCCTGCACCGGGCGCCCGATCCGCAATCGACCCATCACCTGCGGCTGGCGGATCAGCGCTAGCAGCGCAATCATCGGCACCGGCAGCACAAGGCTCAGCACCACCTGGCTCAGCACCAGCGCGTCGGTTGCCTGTACGCCCATGGCCACGACGACGACTGCTGGCACCATGGTCACCGCGCGCCGCACCCACATCGGGATACGAAAACCGACGAAATCCTGCATGATGACCTGACCTGCCATCGTTCCGACCACCGAACTCGAGAGCCCGGACGCCAGCAGCGATCCCATGAACGCCCCCGCGGCAACCACGCCCATCAGCGGCAGCAGGGTATGGTAAGCGGTCTCGATCTCTCCCACATCGGCATGGCCCCGGTGGAACATCGTCGCCGCCATCGCCACCATCGCCATATTGACCAAACCGGCCAGGCTGAGAGCGATTACCACCTCCAGGTTGGAAAACCGCACCAGCCGACGCCGCTGCGCCTCGGTGCGCGCCTTGACGCGGTTGGTCATCAGCGAGGAGTGCAGATAGATCGCGTGCGGCATCACCGTGGCACCGACGATGCCGACCGCCAGCGTCACGCTGTCCGCTCCGCTCAGTTGCGGCACCACCGTGTGGTAGAACACTTGTCCCCAGTCGGGGGGTGCAATGAACAGTTCGATCAGATACGCCAGACCGATGACGCCTACGAAACCGGTGATGATCAGCTCGATCGGCCGGAAGCCGCGGGACTGGAAGGTCAACAGCCCCCAGGTGATGGCGAAGGTGATCAGCAGGCCCGCCAGCAGCGGCAGGTGAAACAGCACGCTGATGCCGATCGCCGCGCCGATCGACTCGGCGAGGTCCGTGGCCATCGCCGCCACCTCGCTTGCCAGCCACATGACAATCACCAGTGGCCGAGGAAAATGCATCCGGCAGAGTGTCGCCAGGCTTTGTCCGGCGACGATCCCGAGACGCGCGGACAGCGCCTGAAACAGCATGGCAATGGCGTTCGCCAGCAGAACAACCCACAGCAGCATGTAGCCGTGGCGGGCGCCCGCCTGGATATTGGTCGCGAAGTTGCCGGGGTACATGTAGGCGATGGAGGCCACCACGGCCGGCCCGATGAATGGCAACAGGCGGCGCAGGCCGAACCGTCTGCCAGTCAGGGCCGCTTCGCCAGCGGCCGCCGTGCGATCCGACAAGCTAGTTGTGGCAACCGCTTCGCTCACGCAAGGATCCTCAGAAATGGAGTTTGAGCCATAGATTACGCCCTTAACTGTAGAATGTAGCCTAAGCTACATTTCAGGTTGAGGAATTGGTGAGCCCCCACCACATTTCAATACCTTCCCGTAAGTCTTCCCCCGGCCGCGAAGTGTGCTAAAGCCCCCGCCCCATGCGTCATTTTCTTGACTTCGAAAAACCTATCGCCGAACTGGAAGGCAAGATCGAAGAGCTCCGCCGCATGTCGGAGCCGGACGGCATCAATATTGCCGACGAGGTGTCGCGGCTGACCTCCGTCGCCGACAAACAGTTGCGCACCACCTACGCGAAGCTGACCGCGTGGCAGAAGACCCAGGTTGCTCGTCATCCCGACCGCCCCAAAGCTCGGGACTACGTCGACGGGTTGATTACCGAATTTACCCCCCTGGCGGGCGACCGGGCTTTCGCCGACGATGCGGCGGTTCTCGGCGGCCTGGGCCGCTTCCACGGCCGGCCGGTGGTCGTGCTGGGTACCGAAAAGGGCATCGACACCGAATCGCGGGTGAAGCACAACTTCGGCATGGCGCGCCCGGAAGGCTATCGCAAAGCCCGCCGGTTGGTCGAACTCGCCGGCCGTTTCGGCCTGCCGGTATTGACCTTCGTCGACACCTCCGGGGCGTTTCCCGGCATCGACGCCGAGGCCCGCGGCCAAGGCGAGGCCATCGCCCGTTCCATCGAGGCCTGTCTGGAAGCTCCGGTACCGATCGTCGCCACCATCATCGGTGAGGGAGGGTCCGGCGGCGCGATCGCACTGGCCGCCGGCGACCG
>DASYBP010000297.1:0-28654 GCA_036500715.1 Rhodopila sp. | reverse complement strand
CGAGATGTACCAGACGACGACCTTGTCGCCCTTCCTGATCGCCTTGCCGCCAAATTCGACGTCATCGAGCGCCGTCCGCCGCATGTGGATCACCGGTGTCTGCCAGCGAATGATCTCCGGCACCGTATCGGTCACCAGTGCTGGGTTGGCCCGCAGCTTCCGCAACTGATCGGGGAATTGGCTCAGTCCCCACAGGCCGCCCGACATCGAGTTGCGGGTCGTATCGTTCCCGCCCACCAGGAACAGTGTCAGGATGCCCATGCGTTCCCGCAGCGACATCTTATTCATCAGATCACTGTGCGCGAGGATCGAAATGATATCGAAGCTTGGCGGCAACTTCGCTCGTTCCTCCCAAAGCTGATTCAGCCGCTCGGTGTATTCCATTTGAATTACAAAACGTTCCGCCTCCGACCGAACCAGCGCGTTGGGTGCGTTGATGTCGGTGATCACGACCTCGGACCAGTAGACCAATTGACGCCGGTCTTCGACCGGATAGTCGAACAGCGTGCATAGCATCATCGAGGTCAGTTCGATCGATACGCGGTCGACCCAGTTGAATTCCACGCCGCGCGGAAGGGCTTCGAGAATCTGACCGGTCCGCTCGCGGATCAAGGTTTCCATCTTGGCCAGATTGATCGGATTGACCGTCGGACTTACTACCAGGCGCTGCTGATCATGATCGGGGGGGTCGAGCAGGATGAAGCTTGGGCGTTCATAGCCCGACGGGATGTCTTCGATCCTGATTCCGCCAAGATCCCAGCTCGACGAGAAGGCCTTATGATTGACCTCAAGGTGGATGATGTCCTTGTACTTGGTGATCGCCCAATAGGGCCCGTACGGACTGTCCGCCACGTAGTGAACCGGATCATCGCGACGCAACCGTTCGAAATAAGGTTGCCAGACATCGTCGAAGTAGAGCTGCGGGTCACTGACATCGATCCGGTCCAGCGGCAGGGTCGCGGCATAGGTATGATGGTCGAAACTAACCGGAGCGTTCACTGTCTTTCTCCCTGGTGTTCTTGTGCGTGGCCCAAGCGGGCGCTTGCGGCGGCCTCTCGGGGCGGGCTCATAGAGGCTGGCCGCGTTGTTCCAGATTTCACGCATAGTGCGCCAATGTCAACAAACCGGCGGGGAGCGGGCTCGACAGGAATCGGTGGTTACCAGCCGGATCTACAAGTTGCGCGCAATAAACCTTAGTGCCATGTCGAGTGTGGGATAGGGCAGCGCAAATTCGTTCGTCGCGAGATCATCGAACTGCAGGCGGCCGTCGCGCGTTTGCCACAGGCACCACCTTGGGTGCGATGATTCGGGTGGATAGATTTCGATAATGCCGCCGACACCGTCAACCGTGAGATGCAGCCGCACATTGGGCCGGGTTTGCGCCCACCGAAATGCGGATCGCAAATCTCGCTGTGAAAACGCCAGACCGTCGAGTCCGTCCGGGAAAATTTCTAAATACATCGTCTGCTGCAATGACCAAGGTGCGATTTATTACCATGAATGCCTTAAGAAATTGTGAATCCCCGCAATAACCGCCGAATACGGGATTGAATGGCAGCTTGACGCCCTCGATCGTCGCTCCCACGCTGGGGCGAAGGCACCGGAAGGGGGAAAGCGTTCATGGCAATCGAGCGGATGCTGACCGAGGCTGAGCCAGTCAGCGATCTCATCGGCAGGGTGCTGCACGAAGCCGGTATCGAGTATGTCTTCGGCATCTCAGGCGGACATACCGGCCGCATCATCAGCGGCCTCAGCAAATATCAGAATTCCGTTCGCATGGTGACGGTACGCGAGGAGTCGCTCGCCGGCGTGATGGCCGAGGTCTATGGCCGGCTCACGCGTCGACCAGGCGTATTGATCGGACAGGGGCCCTGGGTCCTCGGGAACGGCCTGATCGGCACGATGGAGGCTTATCTGTCATCCTCGCCCATGCTGCTGCTCACCGATTTTTCCGACGCCACGCCGTTTCACCTGCACGCGCCATACCAACAGGCGACGGGTGACTACGGCAGTTGGGATGCCCGGCAGGCCTTTGGCGGCGTCACCAAGCAGGTGATGCAGGCCCACACGCCGGTCGCCGCGGTGCAGGCGACGCAGCTTGCCATCAAGCACGCCACCGCCGGCCAGCCCGGCCCGGTGACCGTACTGTTTTCGCTGGAGAGCCTGACCGGGAAGGTCGCACCCGACAGCCAACCGGTCCTCTATCCCACCCAGTACTACCTGCCGCCCGCGCCCCCCAAGGCTGACAGCGCCCGCGTTACCACTGCCGCCGAAGCGCTGATTGGCGCCGCCAGACCGGTCATCATCGCCGGCAACGGTGTTCGCATCGCCCAGGCCTACGGCCCTCTCGCCGCATTGGCCGAGGCGGCGGGCGCGCCCGTGGTCACCACGGCCGCTGGCAAAGGTGTCTTCCCCGAAATCAATCCGCTCGCGCTTGGTGTGTTCGGCACCTTCGGCACGACCGCCGCCAACACAGCGGTTTCCAGCGCCGACCTGATCCTCGCGATTGGCACCAAACTTGGTCCCTCCGATACAGCGTGGGAGAACCGCGATCTGCTCGACCCAACCCGGCAAACCTTCATCCAGATCGACATCGAGCCCAAGAACGCCTCATGGAACTTCCCGGCCGAACACGTGCTGGTCGGGGATGCCGCCACCATCCTGGGGCAGATGCTGGAGGCGGTCGGCAGCAAGTCATCTGATCTTCGCGCCGCGGGCGAGGCTCGCGTCGCCACCTTGCGCCGCGCCCACGGCTACTTCGATGCTCCCGCCTATACGGCCGACGATGCGCCGCTGCTGCCGCAACGCGTCATCGGCGAGCTTATGCGTACGCTGCCGCCCGAGGCGATCGTAACCTGCGATGCCGGTGAAAACCGCATCTTGATGACGCATTTCTATCAAACGAAACAGGCCGGCGGCTTTCTGCAGGCGGCGGGCTCTGGCCCGATGGGCTTCGCCATTCCGGCCGCGATGGGGGCCAGGCTGGTTCACCCCGAACGGCCGGTCGTCGCGGTATGCGGTGACGGCGGCTTCGCCATGACGATGAATGGTCTGATGACCGCGCTGGAACAGGACATCCCGATCATCGTCGTGGTTTTCAACAACAACGCGCTGGGCTGGGTCTACCACGGTTCAGGTCCTTTCGCCGCGGCGTTCAAGGACTTCGATCACGGCGCCATTGCCCGCTCAATGGGTTGCGAAGGGGTACGCGTCACCGAACCGCAGGCGTTGGGCCCGGCGCTGGCCGCGGCGTTGAAGACGCGCGTCCCGACCGTGATAGACGTGCGGACGTCGATGGATGTGTCGTTCGCGGATATCACCTCGCCCCTGGCAGTGGCCGCCACACCGCGGCGACAATAGTGTCCGGTCGCGGTGAAGCGTGAGTCGCGAAGCGGTCACGATTTCCGCGTGAATCGGCCACTTCAACAGAGTGCGGCGTATCGCGCTTCTCTGATGCGCGATACTAGAGCAATATTAGCCTCGCTCGAATCGCGAAGCGACCTCAAGCTGATGAAATTGCTCGTGAATCAGAGGCTAGGGCATACGGTGGAAATGCTCTAGCGACGGCGCTACCGCATCAGACCGCCATCGATCGAGATAACCGTTCCTGTCACGTAGTCCGACAGATCAGTTGTCAAGAACTCGACAACCCGCGCGCAGTCCTGCACCGTCCCGACCCGGCGCAGCGCAACCCGCGCCGCCGGGTCGGTGTTGCCGCCAAAGCTGCCCGGAAGCACGGTCTGCACGATCCGCCCGGTCGCGATGATGCCCGGTGCGATGCAATTTGCGGTGATGCCATGCGGCCCCAGATCCTGCGCCAGATAACGTGTGTAATGTGCAATCGCCGCCTTGGCTGCCCCATAGTGCGCATAACCGCCGTCAGGCGACGGGTTCAGGCCGGCAACCAAGGCGACCGTTACGATCTTGCCGGAGCGCTGCTGCTTCATGATCGGAGCCACCGCGTTGCAGCAATAGACCGTGCCATGCAGGTTCATGTGCAGGACAAGGTCGAGCAATCCGCTGTCCAGCGTGCTCGCCTTGGTATCGATCGGACGGCCGCGGCCGCCGCCGGCGTTGGCAACCAGGATATCGACGCGTCCCCATCTGTCGACAACCTGTGCCATCATCGCGTCCACCGCGGCCCGATCCGCGACGTCCAGCTCAACGCCGAAAGCCTCGCCGCCGGCAGTCGTGATCTCCGCGACCGTGCTGTCGCCGGTCATGTCACGACGTTCGGCTTCGAATTCTTCGAACGACTTCAGATTGAGATCGCAGACCGCGATCTTTGCCCCCAGGCCAGCCAGTCGACGCGCATAACCACGACCCAGGCCGCGTCCCGCGCCGGTGACGATGGCGACTTTGCCTTCCAGTTTTTCCATGTCAGCGTTCCCCCTCCCGGTCTTCGCGAATCCGGGATCTGTCGTCAACTGTGTGACGTCATCCTTGCCGCCTGTCGGACGCCATCCGGCCGCAACAGCGCCCAGCCGACACCCGGGGATGAAGCCGCGGACCAAACCGTCGCCCGGGCCAGACGTTGCAAAGGACGCTGCGTGAGCTTGTTGTCGGGATCAGGGGCATCCGCGTTTGGCGGCTGCCGCGCAGTTTCAGCGGATTGGCTGTTGCGGTCTCAATGTTACCAGCGCAAGCATTCACGAGAATGAGAACAAAGGCAACCAGGGAGAAAACGCTGTGGTAGCTAGGCACCACCCCGAAAACCGCACAAACGCTCCGGACGAGGGCGAAGCGCGCTTCGCCGGTCCGGAAATGATCCTTGGGCTTTGGACGAACTGGCTCGAATCAATCTCAAAGCAGATGCCAGGTTTCGCCCCGCGCGAAACCGCCACGGATCAATTGGCCGGCAGCCTTCTTCAGGACAGTATCCGACAGCTCGGCGAGATGCTGGCCAAGGACCCGATCCTGCGCGCGGCAGAAGAAGCCCTGAACGCAAATCCGCTGCGCGAGGTCGTTCCTGTGGACTGGACCGAGATCGCCCGCGCACTGCGCACCGTTGCGCTGCGATCGCTCAGCCGGCCAGAGAAGACCATTGCCGCCGCCGTCGATTTCAATACCCGGATGTGGAAATCGGCAGTTGACACCTGGAACGAGGCGGGTCAGCGCTGGCTGGGCCTGGCGCGGCCCGACGCATCGGCTGCGCCCGCCGGCAACCCAGACAAGCGCTTTGCCGCCGCCGAGTGGCAGGCGAACCCCGCCTACCGCACTTTGAAGGAAATCTACCTCCTGGCGTCAGAATGGCTGTTGCGCCAGACCAGCGAAGCGGATGACCTGAGCCCCGCGGAACGGCAGCGTCTCGACTTCCACCTGCGCCAGTTCGTGGACGCAATGAGCCCGACGCTGCTGCTGGCGTCGAACCCGACGGCTCTGCACCGCGCGGTCGAGACCGGCGGCGCGAGCCTCGCTGATGGTGTTCGAAACCTGCTGCACGATCTCAAGGAGGGGAAGCTCAGCATGGTGGACACCGGCGCATTCGCGCCGGGGCGCAATCTGGCGCTGACGCCGGGCAAGGTGGTGTTTCGTAACAAGCTGATCGAGCTGATCCAGTACTCCCCGTCCACGGAAACAGTCCGCCAGATTCCGCTGATGATCATCCCGCCTTGGATCAACAAATACTATATCATGGACATGCAGCCGAAGAACAGCATGGTTCGTTTCCTTGTCGGACAGGGCTTCACGGTGTTCATGCTGTCCTGGCGCAACCCGGACTCCACGATGGAGCACACCACGATCGAGGACTACATGGAGCTCGGCCCGCTTGCCGCGAGCGACGTGGCGCGCGAGATTACTGGCAGCCCGGCGGTGAACGTGATGGGCTATTGCATTGGCGGCACGCTGCTCTCAATGGTACTCGCGTGGCTGGCGGCAAAAAACGACAGCCGCTTCAACAGCGCGACCTTCATGGTATCCCTGCAGGACTTCTCCAAGGTCGGCGATACAGCCGTTTTTCTGGGCGAGGAGACCATCGACTTCATCGAGCATCAGATGATGGAGCGGGGCTATCTCGACAGCCGTGAGATGTCGAATATGTTCAACCTGCTGCGCAGCAACGATCTGATCTGGTCGAACGTGGTGAACAACTACCTGCTGGGGCAGAAGCCGCCAGCCTTTGACCTGCTTTACTGGAACAGTGACGGCACGCGGATGGCTCGTGCGGCGCATACCTGGTACCTGCGTAACACCTACTCCGAGAATAATCTGATCCACCCGGGGAAAATTCATCTCAAGGGCGAGGCTCTGGACCTCGGTCGCATCCGGCTGGACGTCTATGCCGTTGGCGCCGAGAGAGACCATATCGTGCCCTGGGACGCCGCCTGGCGCGTTACCCAACTTGTGGGCAGCAAGGTGCGGTTTGCCCTCGCCTCCAGCGGACACATCGCGGGGATGATCAATCCGCCCGGCGGCAAAGGCATCTACTGGGTGAGCGAGGGGCAGGCCGCGGCCTCGCCGCAGGCATGGCGCAAGAGCGCGGAGCGCCACGAGGGAAGCTGGTGGACGGACTGGTCGCACTGGCTGGAGGCCCACGCCGGCGAGACCGTCCCGCCGCCGCCGATGGGCGGCGCGGCCTATCCGCCGCTGCAGGATGCGCCAGGGAGCTACGTGCTGGCGACGTGACCGACTGCTCAGCTCATGGAGTCCAGATCGAGCCCGACCATCTTGAGCCGCCAAGACACGCGCCGAACCAACTACAGCGGCTATTTCGCCCAGATTTGCTTGTAGATGTCCCGGTAGCCATTTTCGCGGTCGTAATTGTTGTTCGTGCCGCCGTCGTGATCAAGGTTGGGCGCAATACACAGATGCGGGGGCGGGATGAAGCCGCTGGGCTTCTCGCCGGCGAAGGCGCGGTCAACTCGTCGATGCACCCACCCGTGCAGATGAAGCGGTTCTGCGACCATGCCGATCTGATAGTGGTGCTCGCGGATGCGCTGGAATGCAGGTACCGACCCATCCCCGGCGGAAATCAGCCGTGGGTGGCCGCCATCTGGTTTGATCCCTGCGGCCTGCAGCGATCTCCCCGCGGCCGATTGGCAAATTGACATCACGCAGCGCGCGCCGCACTGCTTCGTGACGGCCAGCACTTCCAGCAGCAGTGGACCGTCCGGCATCATTGCACTCTCGGTCTCGCCGGGCATTGTCCCACGTTGGCCTCCGTAGCCGGGCGCTCGTTGGCCCCATTATCTGCAGGAAACATCACGCGGTGCGCTTTGGCAAGCGCGATTGCCGCCGCGTGAATCTGCCACTCCAAGCAAAGCGCTTCTCTGAAGCGCGATACTCGCCACCCCGCCGGCGAAAGCACCGCGTCAACCTTTTCTTCATCCTTTCGGACATACAAATGTCCGATGCTCGAACGCCTGGCCCGACCCGACGCCCTGATCCCGGCCGCCGCTGGCGGGCTGCTGGCGGTCTGTCTCGGTCTCGGCCTGATCTCACCCCCATCGTTCGGGATGGCCCTGACCGCCTCGGTCGCTGGGGCGATCGGCTTTGTCGCCCTTTGCTTCCCGACGGGCTGCTGCGTCGCCTGGCTTCTGGTGACCGGCATGAGCCTCGAGATGGCGTTCAACGACATTGTGGGTACCGAAACCTATCAACCCGTCATCGCGGTGGTAAAGGGCGTGGAGATCGGCCTCGGCTTGCTCTGCCTGGTGCGATTTGGCCCGAAAATGGATCCGCTTTGCCCGGCCTGGGCGTTTCTGGCGATGACGGTCGCTGGGCTGGTGCATGGCCTATATCCCGGCATGACGGCGGCAGACAGCTTGCGTTCGACGATCGGCTCCGTGGCACCCTTCGTCTTCTGCTTCGTCCGGGTTCCGCTGTCCTGGTCCGAGGCGATCATTCGCGCCACCAAGTGGTGTCCGCTGGTCGCCGTGGCCGGCGGGCTGGCGCTCGCGGCAGCCGGCGTCAGACCTTTGTTCGTGGACAGCGGAGGCGAGCGGCTTGCTGGTCTGGGCCATCCGGCGTTCCTCGCCGGCGTGTGCCTGCCGGCGATCTATGCGTGCCTGGTCCAGCTCTACCGCGAGGGTCGCCGCGACGACCTGCTGTTGCTGATAGTCAATTTCCTCATCCTGGTGTTGACCGGGGCGCGAGCCCCGGCGGCTTACGCGGTGGCGGTGACCGGGATCAGCCTGATCGCCATCCGATCGCGCATCTTCGCCGCTTATGACCGGCAGTTCCTGGTTCTCTCCGGGCTGGCGATGGTGCCGGTTCTGATCCTGCTGGTCGGCGATGTGGGAGAGATCAGGCTGTTCAATGTCGCCTTGAACGAGACCGGCAATCTGAGCGGCCGGGACATGCTGTGGCCCAGCTTCGAGAGCGCGGCGTCGCAGTCCCCCTGGTTCGGCTGGGGTACCGGCGCCGGCAACGCGGTGATTTCGCCGGAAGGGCGGATCGCCCATAGGCTGCATACCTGGGCCGCACACAACGAATACCTCCGCATCCAGGTAGAGGGGGGTGTGTTCGGCGAAGCGCTGCTGATCGCCCTGTTCGCCGGATGGGCGTTTTTCCATACGCGACGTTTGTGCTCGTCTGACCGTGTGATCATGCGGCTGGCGTTTGTGGCGCTGGCCGGTCATGCCTTTACCGACAACCTTTTGATTTCCACGCCCGCCTGCGTGATGTTCGCCTTCGCCACCGCCGTGTTTGCCCGGCCAGCGCCTGAATAGTCTTTCCCCAATAGCCTTGCCCGATTCCACGCTTGTGGCGTAGGGAACCGCGCCACCCTGTCGGAGACTGTCAGGCCATGCGGCGCGTTTTCCTGTTGTTTTCCTTGTGTTTCGCCATCATTGCATCCGCCTGGGCCAGCGAGCCCGAAAGGGAGGCAAGCGGCATCGCCTTCGTCGTCAATTCCGCCAGCGCATCGGTCAGCGTGATCGACATGGCCACGCTTAAGGAGGTGCGGCGCATCCCCACCCTGCGGGAACCGCATCATCTGGTCCTCAGTCCCGATGGGCACAGCCTGCTGGTGGGTGATGCCGCGGGGAACCAGATGATGTTCCTCGACCCCAACACTGGTGAGGTGCGCAAGCGCCTGGCGATGACCGATCCCTATCAGCTTGGCTTCAGCCCCGACGGAAAATTCCTGACGGTGAACGGCTTGGCGCGCAACCAGGTGGATGTTTACGATGCCGCAACGATGAGGCTGCTCAAGCGCTTCCCCGTGGTGGCGACACCCAGCCATCTGGCCTACTCGCCGGATTCCTCGACGGTATTTGTTAGCCTGCAGGATACCGACAAGCTGGCGGCGTTCGACCTGCGCTCGATGACCGAGAAGTGGACCATGCCGATCGGCAAGACGCCGGCGGGTGTGCTGTGGCTCAACGGCCGGGTATTGGTCGCGGATATGGGAACGGACCATCTTGCGGCCGCCGATCCGGTCAGCGGCAAGGTCGTGGACCACATCGAGACCGGCCGGGGCGCCCACCAGTTGTTTTTGTCGCCTGACGGGAAGACTCTGTGGGTCAACAACCGAGCCGGCGGGACCACGGTGGCGCTGGATAGTACGACGCTGAAGCTGATCCGAAGCTACCGGATTCCTGGCGGCCCCGATGATCTGGCGTTCGCGCCGGGTGGAAAAATCTGGATCACGCGGCGCTGGGCGGAAAAGGTGGCCGTGCTCGACCCCGCTAGTGGCGCCTATCAATCGATCGACGTCGGCCGCTCGCCGCATGGCCTGTTCCTCAACCCGAACGCGCCAACCTTGGTGTCCAGCCGCTGATGGGCGACCCGTTCGACCTCGCTGCCGGGTGGCTGGAAGAGCATGCTCTCATTCCCATGCTCTATCAGTTCGGGCTGATGAACTGGGAGGACGTGTCCTACGGCTGGGCGTTGTTTGCGGTCTACGGTGCCGTGCAGGTCGCGATGACGTTCGCGGTTTGTCTGCCGCTAGAACACTGGCGGCCGGTGGAGCGCTGGCCCGACAACAAGGCGGTGCTGGTTGATGTCCTCTATACTGTGGTGTCGCGGGTCGGATTGCTGCCATTCGTCACCTACGTGCTGTTTTATCGCGCGCAGGTCGCGGTCAGCGGCTGGATCACCGATCAGGGATGGATTCCTCCCACCTTGGAGGGGCTGTTTCCCTTCCTTCTCGGACAACAGGTGCTGACCTTCGTGATTTACGCCATCATTCTGGATTTTGCTGATTATGTGCGGCATTCGCTGGCGCATCGGTTGCGCTGGTGGTGGGCACTGCACTCGCTGCATCACGCTCAGCGGCAGATGACGTTTTGGTCGGACGACCGCAACCACGTGGTGGACGACCTGATTGCCTTCGTCTGGTTCGGCGTGATCGCGCTGCTAATCGGCGTGCCGCCGTTGCAGTTTCCGCTGCTGGTGCTGGCGCTGCGGTTCCTCGAGTCACTGTCCCATGCCAATGTGCGGCTGTCGTTCGGCTGGCTGGGCGACCGCCTGCTGATATCGCCGCGCTTTCACCGCACCCATCATGGTATCAAGGCGGCCAACGACCGAAGCTGCAACTACGGCGCGGTGCTGCCCTGGTGGGACATGCTGTTCGGGACGGCTGATTTCGCCAGCAACTATGGGCGCACGGGTGACCCGTCGGCCGAGGAAGCACTTGCCACCGGAACCTGGGCGCAGCAGCAGATCTCGGGGTTGCGACGCTTCGCCCGAGCGTTCGGGAGTTAGGCATTAGTCCTTGTGGCAAAACGGCTTGGAAATCGGCTGCCGCGGTATTCCTCTATCGGCGGAGCATGCCGAGAGCGACGCGCCTGAAAACCTGACCCTGGTGTACTTGCGCGGATCGACGAGAAGGTCGACGGGTTGACGTCGGCCGTGGCCGACCTGGGTCGACCGGTGACCTCCCTGAAGGCGAAGGTCGTTCTGTTGCACGGCGACTTCGCGGGTCAGTCGGAACGGATCGACCGCATCGAGGTCCGGCTCCACCGGATCGAGCGCTGGCTGGATATCGTGTCGATCTGACAGCCCCGTATTCCCGTCCACCGTCCCGCATGCCACCATGCCGGCAGGAGGACCATGGGCGATGAATGATAGTCCCGAGCCAGCCCCCAACGGCCCAACACTAGACGGTAGATCGATCGCCGACCTGGCGGAGCAACTGAACCAGTTGTTGCGGCTGCGCACCTTCCCTATCGGCATGAAGCTGTTCACCGATGTGGCCGAAATGGAGGCAATCCCCGGACTGCGGCGGCCGGCACGAGGAAAAACCTATTCCACCTGCCAGTTGGTTACCCAGTCGCGTATGGCCGGCTTCACCCTCGGCGTCACCACCGACAACATCCCGCCGTTCTCAAGCTGCAGCAGCGTGATCGGATTGGACGCGCCTGCCGAGGTCTACACCTCCGGGCGCAAGATGGAGGGCGTGTGGTTCGAGAACCGCGAAGCCGCCGCCGCACACCAGGCGCGAATGCCGCGCGTGACGCCGGGCCCGTGGCACGGCCTGGCGATCGCGCCGCTACGGACGGGGCGCCTGAGCCCGCCGGATATCTGCCTGTTCTATGGCAATCCGGCGCAGATGATCCTGTTCATCAACGGGCTGCAGTGGCGCAACTACCAGCGTTACGACTTCAGCATCACCGGCGAGAGCGCCTGCGCCGACAGTTGGGGCAGCGCGTTGAAGTACCGGAAGGTCAGCCTGTCGATCCCGTGCTATGCCGAGCGCCGTTACGGTGGCGTGGCCGACGACGAGATGCTGATGGCCTGCCCGCCCGCCGATCTGCAGCGCGCCGTGACCGGCCTGCAGGGCCTGTCCAGGGCTGGCCTGCGTTATCCGATCATGCCGTTCGGCCCACAGGCCGAACCTGGGGAGGGCATGGCCAAAAGCTATGCAGGAAAAGGCTGATCAGGGCTGCGACCCTTCCAGCCGGCCGATCAGAACCGGCTCCATTTGGACCGGATCGGGCCGTTTCCTTTCGCGGACCTGACGCAGCGCCAGCGCGCGGAACAGCCTGTTAACCGACGTCATCCGCGGCAGTGGATTGTGCTCCAGGTAGGCCTGAATCATATCGTCGGCATAGGTTGGCAGGCCTTCGTAACCGTGAACGTAAACGATGCTTCGAATTGCCAGATTCTCGAGCCGCCCGCGCATCTGGCGGACCTTGCGATGGAACTGCCGCCGCAGATCCCGCACGCGAAACGGCGACAGTGTCGGGATTTCGTAGGTCGCGTCAGGGCTGCTGCCGATGCGGCCGGGGTGCCACGCGACATTGATCGGATCCAGGTCGTGCATGGCCATCGACCCAATCAGCCCGTCGCCGTAATACAGGCCGATCGGCACGCGTATCCGCCTCGCGACCATGCGATCGATGAAATCCTTGCGCAGCGCGTGCAACTGGCCATGGAGCTGTCCGCCGTAAAGCAGCGTGGGCTCCGACTGGCGCGACATCGTCCGCCCGTTCGTCGCGACCCCTGTCGCCGCCACCACCTCCGGGCGCGTCAGCAGACAGGTTTCCAGCGCGCCCAGCGCGGCTTCGCCGATTCTGGCGTAGCCATCGACGAAGAAATAGCAATCGGCGTCCGCACGAAGATCGTAGAAAAACCGGTTCATGGCGTTGGCCTTGTCGCCATGCCGGATCTCATAGACCTTGATCGCCGCGCCGCATGCTTGCGCAGCGGCCAGTGCCGTGGCGGCACTGCGGTCGGTTGACCCGTTGACGATCAAGCTAATAAGCCCGCGCTTCGCGCGGCTGGCGCGAGCGATGCTTTCAATACTCCGTCCGATCGATTCCTGCTCGTTCCGGCAAAACACCGCAACGTTCCAGTCCCACCGCGCGAGCATTTCCGCCTTACCTCCGCCATCATGACACCGTCCGTATGGCACAGCCTTGTTTCTACCCGCGGCGCGCTTCGCGCCTCACATGTCGATGGGGGCAAGAGCGCGAAGGGGGCAAGAGCGCGAAGCTGTGCCCGCGCCGATCGCCTCACGCTGCGGCGCGGACGTGATGGGGCCGTTCCGCCTTCTCTGGCCCGCTAACCGACGGGGTTTGTCGGGCGGCGAGACAACAAAACGCGGCCCGACCGCACCGCGAGCGAGAACCAATCGAGGCCACGTCGTTTCCTTCGGAGCAATTCGCGACAAGCCACCGAACGAAACGTCGGTTCCCGGCCCGTCGTCTCGGGACAACGGGACAAGGTTCGGGTCGCCCATTCTACCTGATTGCGATATGTATGTCGCCGAAATCAATCAGCGACCCGAACCGCGAACTTTCAGCGGGTCGGTCAAGGGCCAGACTGGCTTCGTTCAGCCCCGGTTCCGGTGTTGCGAACGCAGTCGCTGATCATCCGGTCGTGCGCGAACAGCTCGGACAGGCCGCGGCCGGACACGCCCGGCTCGTAGCTGGCCGAATACGGGGTGTTGACCTGCGACGGCGGGCTGTAGATCTCCCCCCGGTTTTGCTGCTCATAAGCCTGTTCGGCCCGCTGCCGACACGCGGCCCGGGTATCTGCGTCGGCCTGGGCCTGTCCGCCGGGCGGTCCAGCTGTACAGCCCCACACGACAAGGCCAGCGATCAGGATCCCCGTTTTCGCGGCAAAACGAAGGCAATTCATGAGTGCGCTCCTGAAAGGCGTTGGCCGGTTCGCGGGCCTTCGATCTGGAAGCCGCTCACGAAACGGGACAGCCGCGTGCGAAACCCGGCCTCGTCGAACCCGCCTTCCCTGGTCAGCGGCTGGCTCGCTGCCGCGCGTAGCAGCGCCGGATGGAATTCAGCGCCGTCGCGCGCCAGATGGAGCATTGACCGCGCCCATGGCGCGCGGGCCAGCAGGTCGATCAACGCCAGCAGCCGCAGGCAGAGCGACAGGCCAGAGGCAGTGGCGATGCCTACCGTTCGATCAACAGCGCCCACCCAGCAGCGAGCGTCCCGATCGGCGAGCGCGAGGTCGATATGACTGCCGTCTGGCCGGTTAAAGCGGAAGCCCCTCACGGCCCCCTGACGTTCCGCCAGGGCGGCTTCCCGCGCCGCATACCAGGCATGTTCCAGGTCGCGTTTACAGACACTGGGCAGCGCCTCCGGCGGCAAATCGATCAGATAGGTCATCAGCCCATCGGAACTGCCGCCGACGCGGATGCTGCTCGACGATGCCCGGTGATTGGAAGTGCTAGCATGCTCGTTCATCGCTTCCAGGATGGACCCGCCGGCCCCTCCGCGCCAGTGCTACGTGCATTGGCTCAGAATCCCGACGCGTGGAAGCGTGGAAAAAGTGCAGACGGAGCCACGCGCCAGCCCTTCGACGGTCGCCTGCCGCCGCCGCCGATCGCCGCTGACGTCGCCCCACCCCGCGTCGCCACGCCCGCCGTCGCGTGGGCTCAGTCCGCAACGCCTCAACGAATCACGACAGTCCTTCTGCTATCTTCCGATCAGGTCACGGCATTGCCGTACCCGAGACAGAAGAGTGTCGACCTTATCGTGCCGTAACGCTATCGACATGTCCGCGTCTGATGTTTTGACTACGATATGATCTGCCGGCCGCAGGAGATCATCAAGCGCCTGATCCGTCGCGAACGCGACCGCGCTGCCATGGCCCACTGCCTCGGTGATTACCGAACCGTCGCGATCGCTCAGCCATGTGTCCCCCAACTGAATCGCCACCGGCACCCGCCAGTCGGCCGGGAATTGCCAGTTCGCGTTGATCGCGGTGACCGTCGTGCGGCCGGGATCGTCCCACTCGAACGTAACGCTGCCGTTGCCATCGTACAGCATTAACGAGCAACTGGCCTCGGTCTGATCGCGATGTTCCATTACCTTTCCGCCGGATGTGTTCCACCAGACAGTATCTTTCGTCGGCACAACGAACAGCGCGCCGGACATCAGCATCGGAATTATCAAATCGGTTTCCCGCAGCCTCGGTGATCGCTGAGCACAACCTATCTCCAACACACGACACGTCAACCATCGACATTGTCCGGGGCGATCTGACGGGCGCAACTGAATCGATCGAGAGATAATCAGCCAGCCGGCGTCCGCCAGCAAAACCGGGGCGCATTCAGTTACGCCCTGCTTCGGGGCCGCTCCTCGGTAGTTCCGTTGGCGCGATTGATGTCGTATTTCCGGACCATGACCCCTCGACACCAGGGCTCCGCCTGCCACCATTCGATTGCCGCGTTCAGCGCCGCGACGATCGAATTGTACTGGCTTTCACCCGCGGGATATGTGTCGCCCATATGCATCGGGTTGCGCAGCAGCCAGTAGCCGCCCCTGATTCCCGCCTGCACCGGCTCGATCACCTCCAACCCCTCGTCGCAGTTGAGCCGCTGGGCCTTGCTGAGATCGGCGGAGCCTGCCAACGCGGCGTCCAGTCTCGCGCGAAAGACCGGGCTCGACGGACCCCGCACGGTGTAAAACTGATCAGCGTTGAGAACGGTGGAGTTCGCAAAGGACGGGTGGTTTTTTCCTTCCTCTAGAATGGCAGCGAGCGTCACCATCGATGGACTCTCTGTTCCCGAAAGGTCCATTCTAGCCTATGGTCGTTGGCCAAACCAGCAAACCACGTGCACGCGAACAATATTTCACCTGGAAAGGAGTAATGCTGCTACTCAGGCGAAGACCCCCGAACGCCCTTGGCGTTAACGAGGGTCCATACGCGAAGCTTCGCTCCGCACTCAACGCTAAAGGTTGAGTATCGCGTGGACTGCTTGATCAGTTACCGATGCCACGAGAGTCGGCAACTCCGTCTATGCTCGGTGGAGTCATGCTGGATTGGCACCCTCCTCTCTGATTACGCGTCTAACGATACACCAGATGACAGCCCGATGTCAAGGAAAGCCAACAGCGGCAACAATGCCTCAATCGCGCCGCCACGCCAGGCGAGGTTGCTCGCCCCTGGCGGCCCGCGGCATCTGGCGTATGCCGAGGCGCTTTCATGTATCGGCCGCTTACGCCGAGGCGGAAAGGCCATATACCGTCGGCGTCCCAACCGCGCTGGACAGGTTGAAGTAGAGATTGACGGTGTGGTACGTACCCTACGCCCCCCAAGTCCAGGCGCATCTATTCTTCACTCTGCGGCCCCTCAGGCGTTCTGGTCCCAGTTAGGATCATCGCTTGGGTTCTGCCGTCCGCCCTCGGTAAGAAGACCCTTTCCGGGGACGTGGTTAATCTCCAGCCGAATTCCGTCTGGGTCCTCAAAGACGAAAAAGTAATAGCCGTCGGCCCAGTCACGGTCCATCGGACCTCGATCGATATAGGCACCCATCTCGCGAAGCTTGCTGGCCGCCCGGTCCACGTCGCTGCGCGACCGCGCACGTAAGCAAAGATGGTGCAGGCCGACGCGATTCTGCACAAACCGCGCGCCTTCATGCTCCTGTCCGCAGCGCTGAATCCCAAGCGCTGTCCGTCCGCCGACGTGGTAGACAAAATTGTTTCCGTCGTAGACCTTCTTCATTCCGAGGAACGGCAGAAGTTCACAGTAAAACGCTCGGCATGCTTCGAAATCACTGACAGTAAGAATGACGTGCGCCATGCCGTTTATCTCGATTGTCACACGAATCTCCAACGGTCACATCCAAAACGTCTTCGAATTGCTTTCGCGATCAGCCTCGAGGTCCACAATTGCTGGTCGGCGTGGAGACCTGACCAAGCACCTTCGATAACCCGCCGTCGCCTATCGTGTCCATCCGCATGGTTCCTCGCTGCACGGCTGGTGGGTCTATTGGCGCGTTGCAGGTCCCCAACCGGCGTCTGTTGGTTGCCTGCGCTGGCGCCGCGGCCTGCCAACTGACCGGCCGGACATGCCGGGGTCGCTGGCGACCGGCGCGGCGAAGGCCCGGGGACCTGGCCGACCAATCTGCTAGTGTCCGATCGCGGTGAAGCGTGAGGCATGAAGCGATCACGATTCCCGCGTGAATCGGCCACTTCAAGCAAAGTGCGTAGTATCGCGCTTCTCTGATGCGCGATACTAGTCGGTCAGTGCCCCAACATCCAGGGCCGTCGGCCAGGTTGTGTTCGGGCCGGGCCCGCCGCGTCGGCGGGAAGGGTCTTGCTCGCTCCACCCGAACAGCAAGCGCACCCCGAAGGATGCCGAGAACGCCGCGTTGGCGAGTTGGCGCTGCGCTCGTTGGTGGCGAGGGCTGCACGACGAGCCGGGTCCAGGCTCGACATCGCCGGCGCGACCAGAAGCGCCCGAGGCGCCGCGGCGCCGCATTCCTCACAGGGATACGGCGCCTCGAACTCTGCCATCGGCCGCAGCATGGTGAACGGGCCGCAATCGGGGCAGAGGTAATCGTAGACCGGCATGTCAGAGATCCGGCGAAAGCGGCATGTCAACGCCGCCCTTGACGCCACCAGACGGACCGTCGGCACCGGGGTCGATGTCGAAGTCGAAGATCTCTGTTGGAAGCCACAAGGTCGCGCAGGAGTTAGGGATGTCGACGACGCCGCTGATATGGCCCTGAACCGGCGCGGTCCCGAGGATCGAGTATGCCTGGGCTCGGCTGTAGCCGAATTTCGTCATATATTCGATCGCGTTGAGGCACGCCTGCTGGTACGCGACGTTGACGTCGAGATAGTGCTGCTTCCCGACGTGGTCGACCGAGATCCCCTCGAAGATCAGATAGTCGTTGTAGACGGGCTTGATCACGCTGGGCTTGAAGATCGGGTTCTTGATCCCGTATTTCGTCATGCCGCCCTTGATCAGTCCGACCTTGAGATGAATCCAGCCTGGCATTTCGATCGCGCCGCAGAACGTAATCTCGCCGTCGCCTTGGCTGAAGTGCAGGTCGCCCATGGAAAGGCCGGCACCGGGGACATAGACCGGAAAAAAGATACGGGCCCCGCGCGACAGGTCCTTGATGTCGCAATTGCCGCCGTGTTCCCGCGGCGGGACGGTGCGAGCCCCTGCCGCCGCGGCCGCGGCTTTGGCATCGCCTTTCAGGCGGCCCATGTGTGCGGTCGGGGCAAACGGGGCGTTGGCAAGCGGTGGCACCCGTTCGGGGTTAGTAGCGATCAGCCCGGTCTCGCGCTTGTTCCAGGCGTCCAGCAGCTTGGCATCGGGCAGGCAGCCGATCAGGCCAGGATGGATCAGGCCGGCAAAGCTGACGCCTGGCACGTGGCGTGACGACGTGAACATGCCGTGAAAATCCCAGATGGATTTCTGCGCCTGCGGAAAGTGATCTGTCAGGAAGCCGCCGCCGTTCTTCTTCGAGAAAAAGCCGTTGAACCCCCAGGCATTGTGCGGGAAGGCGCCGATATCCAGGAAATCGACGACCAGAAGATCGCCCGGTTCCGCGCCTTCAACGCCAACCGGACCGCTGAGGAAATGGACGATGCTGAGGTCGATGTCGCGCACGTCGGCGGCTGAATCGTCGTTCTTGATGAAGCCGCCGGTCCAGTCATAGCACTCGATAATGAAGTCCTGACCGGGCTTTACTGTCGCCACCATCGGAATGTCCGGATGCCAGCGATTATGGATCATGTCGTTTTCGTAGGCGGACTGCGACAGGTCGACCTTGATGAGAGTATCCGGCATTGGTTCCTCCTTGGATTGAGGGTGGAATGGGGAGTCAGACCGCGTGGTGGCGCTTACTCCTGATCGATGTCGGGGCCAGCGCCCTCCTAGACGATAGTTCCACCTTCGAGCACCAGGACCCCGGGTCGGCGATGTCGATCGCGAAACTGAGCAATTGCTCCGACATGACGATACTGAGCCCGCGCTCGTCACGGATGCGCTTAAGTGGACGCGCGAGTTCAAGAATGATTGAAGGCTGGACACGTTTGGCCGCCCCGTCGAGCAGCCGGATTGGCGGCCAACGCCGGGGCGGTTACCGATTGCTGTTGCCGCCCGCCCGAAGGCCCCTTCGTCTTGTAATACGAAACGGTTTGTGAGGATCAGGCGGCCTGCGGGGTGGACCAACAAGCCCATCAAGAGGTCCCCGCGGTGCCTGGGCCGGAGTCTATGGGTCGCTCCGGGGCAATCCCTTCGCCCTGCAGCTTCGCCTCGTTGAGGAATCTGCCGATGGCCAGAGTACTGGAATGGTCAATGCGCGCCTGTTCGAAGTCGTCGTCGCCAGGTCGGACGCAACGGTTCTTTTCGAACTTGTAGCCCTTGACCAAGTCCCCTCGCGACACTTCTTCATCTGTCTCGGCGTCCTGCGACACCATACGGGTGCGGTGTCCGGTTTTGGGATTGATCAGATGCAAATGCAGGCCGTCGCTGTCGCGCACGACGCTGTGGAGGGCGACAGGACTGGACACCAACGCGACGCAAAGGTGCCCGCGCCAAACGGCGCGGGATGCCACGACCAGACCGGAACATGCGGCGGCCGTGCCGGTTTTTCGTCGTACCCCCGATTCACCCAAAGTGCGCTAGCGCGCCCCGTTTCACGACAACGTGCATACCCGCACGGATCGCCAAATAATCGCGCGCAGTAAGCGACAATCCGGAGGAACGAATGAACGATTTTGGACTGTATCACGACTCTTCGCGTGCGCACGATCTGTTCAGTCGGTTTCGGCAGGTGCGCGCCATGACAGAGACCTTGGCGACAGATCTGAGCGAGGAGGATCAGTGCGTCCAGTCGATGCCAGACGCGAGTCCGGCTAAATGGCACAGAGCCCATGTGACCTGGTTTTTCGAGCAGTTCGTGCTGGTTCCCTATATGCCCGAGTATAAGCCGTTCGATGCGGCCTTCAGTTTCCTGTTCAACTCCTACTACGAGGCCGTGGGGCCGCGTCACCCGCGCCCGGCCAGGGGCCTATTGACGCGACCGTCGGCGGATCAGGTCACGCAGTACCGCCGGCACGTGGATACCGCGCTCGAGGCTGCTTTCCCAAGGTTGTCGCTGGAGGCGCGCGCAGTCATCGAACTTGGGCTTCACCATGAACAGCAACATCAGGAGTTGTTGGTCACAGATTTGTTGCACGCGTTCGCCAGTCATCCGCTTTGCCCCGCCATGATGCCAGGCTGGCGGGAGCCGCCTGGCGATACGGCCGAGACGACCTTCATTCGATGTCCCGGCGGCCTGCATTCCCTCGGGAATGAAGGCGTCGGTTTCTGTTTTGACAACGAGACGCCGCGCCATCAAGTCTTCCTTCGGCCTTACGCTATCGCGTCTCGACTGGTGCGCAATCGCGACTGGATCGGCTTTATCCGAGACAACGGTTACCGGACCTCGGCGCTTTGGATGTCCGACGGATGGGCGACGGTGCAGGAGGCCGGTTGGACAGCACCGCTGCATTGGCGAGAAGTGGACGGCGAATGGTTTCAGGCTGGACTCGGCGGTTTGGCGCCGCTGATCCTGGACGCGCCCGTCCGACACGTGAGCTGGTATGAGGCTGACGCGTATGCTCGTTGGAGCAATGCACGCCTGCCCACGGAATTTGAATGGGAAGCCGCCAGCGCCAATCCGTCCGTCCTAGAAACGACCAAGCGTGTCTGGCAGTGGACAGAAAGTCCCTATCGGCCTTATCCGGGTTATCGCGCTGCACCGGGGGCGATCGGCGAGTACAACGGAAAATTTATGATCAACCAGATGGTACTGCGCGGCGGCTCGATGGCCACGCCCGCCGGACATACCCGCCTTACCTACCGCAATTTCTTTCACCCCGACAAGCGATGGCAGTTTACCGGCCTTCGACTGGCAATCGACCTATAACGGGAGGCTGACGTGCCAAACGATACTGGATTTGTTCCGCCGCAGGCGCGGACGGACACTCTGGAGGTCGCCCTCGCGGGGCTGACCGCGACCCCGAAAACCCTGCCGGCAATGCTGTTTTACGATGATGAAGGTTGTCGCCTGTTCTATGAGATTACCCGGCTGCCTGAATATTACCTGACCAGAACGGAAACCGCGCTGCTGCATGCCATCGCTCCGTCCGCGGTCCCCGACGAGTTACGTGACGCGGCCCTGGTCGAATTTGGCGGCAGCGACGAAACCAAAGCGCGCATCCTGCTCGACTGCTCGAATACGCCGTTCAACACTTATGTGTCGATTGACGTCGCGGCGCCGGCGCTGACCGCGATGCAGGCACGCTTGGCGCAAACACACCCTGATTTGACCGTGGTGCCGATCGTCGCCGACTTCATGCAGCCGCTGCGTTTGCCCAAATTCGGCGCATCGTGCATGGGATTCTTTCCCGGATCAACAATTGGTAATCTCGATCCCGCGGCGGCAACAGCTTTTCTCGCGTCGGCGCGGCTGTCGTTGGGCGACGGTTCATGGTTCCTGCTGGGCGCGGACCTGCGGAAAAGTCAGGAGATTCTTCTGCCGGCCTATAACGATGCCGCGGGTGTGACGGCAGCATTCAACCTCAATCTGCTGCGGCGAATCAACCGGGAGGCAGGGGCAAATTTTGACCTGCATGGCTTTCGGCATGAGGCGATCTGGAATGATCGCCAAAGCCGCATTGAAATGCATCTGATATCCCTACGCAACCAGACCGTTAGCCTCGGCGGCCGTACCCTTACTTTCTTGGAGGGAGAGTCGATTCACACCGAGAACAGTTACAAACATACGCCAGCCAAGCTGGTTGATATAGCCGGAAAGGCGGGGTGGGAAACCTGGAAAGTGTGGAAGGATCACGCGGGATTGTTCGGGGTGATGCTGCTTCGCGACGCATGAAAGTGACGCTCTAAGCCGCCATCTTGGTCTGATCGCCAATCAGATACGCACGAAGTTGTAATCTGGCTCGGTGTACGCGGCTTTTCAGCGTGCCGATCGCGCAGCCGGTTTGTTCCGCCGCGTCCTCATAAGACTTTTCCTGCAGCACTATCATGAACAAGGCTTCACGTTGATCGGGCGGAAGTCGGTCAAGCGCCCAGCCGAGTTCACGCAGCGCCGCACGATCTTCGTGGGCGGCCGCTACAGCGACTTCAGGCATGTTCTCCATGTCGGTAAATTCGCGCTTGCTGCGCACGCTGCTAATGAAATGATTGATCATGATTCGGTGAACCCACGCGGAGAAATTGGTGCCCGGGATAAAGCAGTCCTGGGCAACCAGAGCCTTGGTGGCGACATCTTGCGTCAGGTCGTCGGCCGCAGCTCTGTTTCGCGTTAAAGCCAAGGCCCAGACACGCATTTTTGGCATAAATGAAATTAGCTGATCGTGAAATTCCTGCGGCATTGGACGAAGCCTCCTGATGCTTGTAGCGCGGGGCGGTCTTTGAAACCTGTGGCGCAAAGCAAGGCGGTGCAAGGCATCTGACATGACGGTGATGGGTTGGTTCGTCACGCTTTACGATTCCTAAAACAATACCGGTACGGTGACGGTCATGGGGTCGTGAACACGACGACGTTGGTTGCCGAGAGCGAGCAGGTATTCCATCTCTGGGTTGCGCTATACCCTGCGGGAGAGTGACGTGCGCTTTGCCATAACGGCCGGGGCAGCGGTGTCCGGCCTGTTTCTCCTGACCCTTTCCTTCTATGGTCAGCCGGCGGTTTACCTGCGACAGGCCCGGGATCAGTGGGATGAACTGATGGACCGCCCGGTTGCCGACCGGGCAAAGGTCGCAGATGCCAACGCGGAGCCCGGACGGGTGGCACCACGGTCACCGGAGACACCTTCGCTCGGTGCATACCAAGATGCCGGCCAGGAAGCTTTAAAACAGCCTCAGACGCCGCAGGAGTTATCCCAGATACCGGATCCGGCTACCAACCCACCGGCCGGCGCACCGATATTTGCGCCGGCGCCGCCCGATTCTTCGAACGGCCCTGGCTCTGCAGCGCCCGCGGCCTCCCCGCCCCCGTTCGGCCCGAACACGCCGTCCGCTCCGGCACAATCCTCGTTGGCTGAAGCTCAGCCCGATCCGCTTCACTTGCCGTCGCCGGCGCCGCCCGGCGCCGCCGACGTGATGTCCCTGCCGTCCACGATTCAGGTGCCGGGGCGAGCCGAAGCCGAGCTTGGGCCGGTGAAACCCGAGGCGGCCAAGACCGAACCGCTCAGGGCTGAGCAGGCCAAGGCCGACCAGGCCAAGCCCGACCAGGCCAAGCCCGACCAGGCCAAGCCCGTGCAGTCTAAGTCTGAGCGCACGAACATCGAACGGACCAAGACCGAGCGGGCTAAAGCAGAACAGGGCAAAACGGAACAGACCAAAGCGGCGCAGGCGAAGCCTGAGCGCGCTCAGGTCGAGCCGGCAAAGCCGGAGGTGGCGGGGGCCGAACAAGCCAAGCTGGAACAGCCCAAGCCAGAACCGGCGAAACCGGAGCAGGCCCGACCTGAGGCTCCGAAGCCCGAACCAGCCAAGCCCGGGCAACCAAAGCCAGTGATTGCGGCGCAAAGACCGGTTACCGTTGTACCGCCTTCCTCGCCGCCCCATGAGGAGGCTGACGACGCCCAGTCGGTCCTCGCCCGGCTTCGACAACTCGCGCCATCGCCGCCGCCGGTCGATACCCCATCACCACCTGAAGCGAAACCGCGGCAGGCGTCCTTGCCGTTGGTTCCTCGGCTCAATGCGGCCCGCGCTGCGCTCGCGAACGGCCAGATCGAAGACGCTCGGCGGTTGCTGCAGCAGGCCCAGCTGCAGCTTGTGTTTGGGCCGATCAATGCGCCAGAAGACGCTCCGCCGACATCTGGCAAGGGCGCGCTGGACGTCGCCCATGCACTGGACGCACTCAGCGCAAATGACATTACGCTCAGCCGGCGCTATATCGACGTCGCGCTAGGCGATCTGTCGGGAAATCCAACGAATCCGCCGATCCAGGAATCGAACCGGCGGATTTCCGGGTATGCACCGGCCTACCCGCCCCGCTAGTGTCCGATCGCTGCTTGCGGTCTTTGTCAGTCAGCGCACACGCAACACTTGACGCCGCCTTTACGTAAACCTCGGCCGCTGCGGCGCGCTGGGCTGGGGTATCGGACTGGCACATCATTTGCTCCCTCACCCCAGTGATCGTCTCACGAGGCTGCACCTGAGTTTGGGTGTGACCGTTTGTCGCTTGCGTTCAGGAAAAATTGCCCGCACAAATTACTGCCTTCGCCGAACATTCCGATAAGGGTCCAAAACATGAGTGAAGCCATCCGCATGGTCCTTGAACGCAACGAGGCCGCGTGGTCCGGCCGGAGAGGCCGTGTTTCTGTCGCCGCCGGGATCGTGTTGACGGGCGCCGCGGCACTGGCGGGTTGCTCGCCGGTTCCAACGCTGCCGCCCGCGCCGCTAGAGCCCGGGCCCATGGCGGTTTCAGCCTCGGCTTTGCCGGCCTATCATATCCAGGTTGGCGATGTGCTTGACGTTCGCCTTCTGCTCAATCCAGAGCTGAATGAGGAAGTCACAGTCCGGCCCGATGGTCATATCTCAACCACCGCGGTCCCTGATATGCTGGCGTACGGACGCACTCCAGCGGATCTCGCCGACTCGCTGCGTACGGTCTATGCGCATGATTTGCAGAACCCCCGCGTCTCAGTCGAGGTCAAGTCGTTCGCGCCGACCCGGGTGTATGTCGCCGGTGAGGTGACGACGCCGGGCGAGTTCATCACCGTCGGGCCGACCCTGACGCTGTCTCAGGCGATCGCTCGGGCGGGTGGCACCAAGCTGAGTAGCGACGATACCTCGGTGTTCGTCATTCGCCGCGGATTGGGCGACAAGCCGCAATTCCTGTCCGTCAAATGGAAGGCGGTGCGTCAGGGCATCGATCCGAATGCCGACGTCCGACTGGCGCCGTATGACGTTGTGTATGTGCCCAAGATGGGCATCGCCGAGGTCTATCAGTTCTACAACCAATATATCGGCCAGTTCGCCAATCCCAGCTTCGGGTTCACTTACCTCGTGGCCCCGGCGACCAGCGGCACGTCGGTCGTCACCACACCGGCGGCGACGACGACGCACTGATATGGGAGCGGCGCCGGCGACACCGGCGCCGTCAGGCTGTGACGTCCTCCCGCTGCCTGGCGCCCGCGGCACGGTATCGGACCACCTTGCGTCGCGGGTGACGCCGCACCCGCAGTTGCGTGGAGACTGGAGCCTAAGATGGGTCGCGATCGCCGCGTCAGCGTTATCGGCCAGCCGACATGAACTTTGCGGGTTTTGACGGAGTTCGCTTCACCACCGGCCGCGGCGAGGAAACCTGGGTGCCAGGCGCACAAACATTCGCAGGACTTGAGCAGGCCGACCGAAAGGCTCTGTCCGACTGGCTGGATCGCGCCGGTGCGCGGGGCATCGACGCCGCAATGGATCTTTCTGTCCGGCCGTGGGGCATTACCGGGGCCGGCGCGGTGGTTGGCATATTCGAGGCAGGCAAAGACCGGGCCTCGTGGCTGGTGGTGCGCCACGGCTCTGGATGGACCCTGGCACGCTGCGTCGACGGTTTCGTGTCGGACGTCATGGCATCGCTACCCGCCATACTGGCACTCATCGATGTCGACCGAGCACTCCGGGGTTAGGACCTCACAGTGATGGCAGGCGGCATGCTTTCTTCAAGGGTGATGCTTACGCCGCTGCCGCATCTCGTAGCGCCCCTGAGGTGAAGCCTTACGCACCACGCGCCATGGGCGGTTGTGCCAAGCCACGTTTCAGAACGATGCCGTGGCGGCGCAGCATGCGGTACAGCGTCACCCGCGAAACGCGAAGAGCGTCTGCGGTCGAGGTGACGTTTTCTCCCGTCCGCTCGAGTGTCTCTAGCAGCGCGGCGCGCTCCTCGGGGGAGCCTGGTTTCGCCGCGGCCGACGCCGGTGAGCGTGACGCCGGCTGATCATCCAGTCCGGTCAGCGTCGCCACCTCGATCAGTGGGCCGTCGCCAATCACCACGGCTCGGCGCACCACCGACATCAGCTCTCGCACGTTGCCGGGCCAGCGATAGCGGCACAGGGCGGCGATCGCCTCGGCACTGAATCCATCAACGTTACGATCGAAATCGCGTCCTGCCAAACGCAGGAAATGTTTGGCGAGGGGTGCAATATCCTCGGGCCGATCGCGCAAAGGCGGTACAGAGAGGGTCAGCACATTGAGGCGGTAGAACAGATCTTCGCGAAACCGACCCTCGGTGATTGCCTGCGCCAGCCGCACATTCGTGGCGGAGACGATCCGCACGTCCAAGGCGATCATTTCGCGGCCGCCGACCCGGCGTATCTGTCCCTCCTGAAGGAAGCGCAGCAAATGGCCTTGCAGATCGATCGGCATGTCGCCGATTTCGTCCAGAAACAACGTCCCGCCGCTGGCACACTCGATCTGGCCGAGTGTGCGCATCGCTGCGCCGGTGAAGGCGCCCTTCTCGTAGCCGAACAACTCTGAGGCCACGAGGCCAGGGGGAATTGCCGCGCAATTGACGGCCACGAACGGTCCCTGCGCCCGGCGGGACCCATCGTGAATGGCACGGGCCAGCAATTCCTTGCCGGTGCCGCTCTCGCCGGTAATCAGCACGGGCTCGTCGGTTAGCTCGAACCGGCGCACGAGCGACGTCACATGACGCATCGCCGGACTGTCGCCCACAATCGACGCCCGGTTCTCGCGCGGCGGCCGTGGGTCCTTCCCGCGATCAACGGTCTCGTAAAGCCGGCTCAACAGCGTCGGGTCCTCGGCAGCGCGCTCCAGCAGCAAACGCGCCAGACGCTGCGCCGGCACACGCGCCAGGTCATCAAAGCTGACGCGCGCGACAGCGGTGCCCGCGACGCAGGATGAGTAGCGTGTTTCCGGTATAAACGGCCGGCTTTCGGACATCCTGTGTCGGTTCCGTGTGTTGGGTGGACGATACCCTGTTTGGTCGCCCGATGTGTTAATGGCAAACCTCGCGTGCGCGGGATCACGAGAGCGTGGCAACGCATCATCAGAAGAGGAGCGTGACAATGTCGCCGCCATGGCCGCTGAAGCGGCCGCGCCACATGCGTGATTAATCGAAACCAATGCAGTACGGGCGGCAAAGCCGTTATGCGAAAGCAATTATGGCACCAGCCCTCCGCAGCGATTGTCCCGCTGGATCCTTCGCGCCTGTGGGCGCCGGATGTTCAATGTACGTCGGCTTGCGCTGTCTCGTCCGCCGCCCGAGGCGGCAACATCTAAGCCAGCGCGAGCATCACCACGCCGGCGCAAATCAATGCCAAGGCGCCCAGGTGAATCGCACCGAGTGGTTCGGCGAACCCGAAATGGCCGATCAGCGCCGCGGCGACGTAAGACAATGCGGTACATGGCAGGGCGACCGACATCGGTATGCGCCGGAGCGCAACGATGTACAGCAGCGCCGACGCGCCATACAGGCAAAGTCCAAGCAGCGTGCGGACGTCAAACAATTGCGCCACGAAATCAGCCGCCCCCGCGCCGGCCTTCAGCAGTGTCTGGCCTGCCATGCTGATCATGATCGCTGCCGCCAGCACCACCCAGTAGCCGTTCATGCCGGGTCCGTATTGCGGCGGATGCTGCGAACCGTCCCCTGTGGCTTGCCGTTGGCCGACAGGAAGGTGCGCCCGACATATTCCCCCAAGACACCCAGAATCATCGATTGAACGCCCGACACCAGCAGCAGCACCGTCATGGTTGAGGCCCAGCCCGACGGCGTCCGATGCACAAACAGCGCCTCCCCGATCGTTGCGATGGCACCGATGGCACCCAGCACCGACATACCCAGGCCGGCGAAAACCGCCAGTCGCAGCGGCGCGAGGGAGAAACTGGTGGCGAGGTTCAGCCAGAGGCGTACCAGACGGGCCAGGGTATAATTCGAGCGTCCCTCCAGTCGCGGCAGATGGCGTACCTCGATGCTATCGATGCGCTGGGTCGCCTGCATGATCAGGCCGTCGACGTAGGGGTAGGGACCGCTGTAGCGGGTCACTGCCCTGACGACCATCGCCGACATGCAGCGGAACGAGGACAGATAGAGCCCTTTTGGCTTGTCCAGCAACCTGTCAGCAACCGCGTTGGCGAAGCGACTGCCGAGGTTGCGCCAGCCCTCGTGCTGCTTCACCGCGAAGCGGGTGTAGACCACGTCCCAGCCGCCAGTACGGGCATGATCGTACAGCCGAACGACCTCCTGCGGCGGGTTTTGCAGGTCGTCGTCCATGGTGATGACGAAATCACCGCTGGCGTGGCGCAGCCCGGTCATGACGGCGTTGTGTTCGCCATAGTTACGCGCGTGCTCGATGTAGACCAGCGGGATGCGCGCGGTGGCCAGCAAGGCCCGGCAGACTTCGTCTGAATTGTCCGGGCTGCCGTCATTGACCAGGACGACCTCCAACCCGCCGGCGGGCTCGAGCTCCGATAGCGCATCGAGGAGCCGCCCCACGGTCGCCCCGCCGCGGTAGACCGGCACGACAATAGACAGGCCGGGCCGCGCGGCCTTGGGTCGGGCGGGCTCGATCAAAGTCAGCGACTCGCTCATGGCTTCTCCGCTATTGCCAGCACCGACCCACCGGCGGGAAGCGGGAATGGCAGGCGATGTTCAAATTTCGTCACGCTGTGCAACGTAACGTCGAGCCATGGCGCAAACGGGGCGACGTCGGACACAGAGTCGCCGCGGTTCAGAATTTTGCGCTGCAAAATCATCAATGGCAGAAGCAGGCCGTTCCAATAGACGGCACGGACCCGTTTGAAGCCGGCCTGGCGCAGCAGCGCGGCGGTCGCGGAGGCAGTGAAGCGACGGGCGTTGTGCACCTGGCGGTCATGAGTGGAGAGCAGCCACTGGTAGGCCGGCATGTTGACGATCAGGCGACCGCCAGGCCGCAGTATGCGTTTTTGCTCGGCGAGTGCGGCCGAGGGGTCAACGGCGGCGTGGCACAGCACATCGGCGGCGATGGCGGCATCGAAGCTGTCGCTTTCGAAGGGCAGC
>DASYBP010000296.1:0-3787 GCA_036500715.1 Rhodopila sp. | reverse complement strand
GCAGGATACCGACTTCGGGCGCGATATTCTCGCTGGGATCAACGACGAGCTCAAGGCCGAGAATTTGACCCTCACGGCCGAGACCCTGCACAAGCCGACCGATACTGATTTCAGCGCCTCGGTGGCGCGCATGCGGGACGCCAACTGCGACCTCATCGTTCTGGGCACCATCGTTCGCGACTCGGTGCAGATCATTTCGTCGGTGCGCAAGATCGGTTGGAATGTCGACATGATGGGACAGGCCGCGAGCTACGACGATGTGGTGGCCGCCGTGCCGGGCGGAACCACCGAGGGATTCTATTCCATGACGCCCATGCTGTTCGTGGCCGAAACCGGGACCACGCCTGAAGTCAGGGCCTTCACCGCGGAATATCGCAAGCAGTTCGGCAAGGAACCCAACTTTGCCGCGCAGATCGGCTACACCGGGGCGCAGGTGGTCGTTCAGGCGCTGAGGAATGCCGGCAAGGATCTGAACCCGGACAGCTTCGTCAGCAGTCTGGAGGGCATCAAGGACTACCGGGACATCTTCGGCTCGCCGGTGATCTCGTTCAGCCCCACCAAGCACCAGGGCTCGAACGAATCGTTTCTTTGCGTTGTAAAAGAAGGCCATTGGCAGGTCGTGGAAGCTGAACCGCTGGGCTACTGACCCACCGCCGCCTTATCGCAGGTCAGGCGGGTACAACGTCGTGCAGCCGCGCCAGCTCGATTCGCGTGCGGCCGCGTGCGTCCGACGTGATCACGTCGGCGAAGCGAAACCCCCAGAGCAGATCGGGCGGGTCATAGGCGTGCACCGCATGCACCGGCGCGGCGAGTGTCGCGTCAGTGCCGGTGATCGAGACCAGGAACTGCGCTTCTACCTCGGCGAGTTGCTCAGTCGACAACCCAAATAGCGGACTGTCGGCGTCGATCACGTGGCGGAGGGTCCATGCCAGGGACAGCGCTTGCACCCGGCTGCGCATCAGCGGCAAATCATACGACCGCCACATCGCGAGCCCCTCCAGCGTTTGATATCGTCGCACCAGCGTCAGCGACGCCTCTGCGTTGAAGATGGTTCCCGTGCGGCGGTTGCATATACGCAACGATAATGTCGGCACGCCGTCGTGCGGTGCGATGGTGATCTGTCGGCTGAACTCCATGTTGGCGCGCGGTCGCGCGAACCGCGCAAAGATCAGGCCGGTCAGGACGGCTGTGGACAGCAACCCGAGGAAGACTTCGCCGGTCGCGACGAGGTGTCCGTATTCCGTTTGCGGCGCCATCAGGCCATATCCGACGCCGCCAAATGTCTCCACGCTGAAGAAGAATGCATCGTCCCAATGGCCAGGCGCCAGATTGGCAACGCTGCCGGGCCGTATGGCATAAAGCGTACCAATCACCGCGTTTACCGCCAGATAGTAGCCCAGCACGCCGAGGATAAACGGCGCCCAACCCATCGCCAGAAGTGCATGATACGGATCGCGCCAGTCATAGCGAGGCGCGTCGGTGGTGACGATTTCCGTGCCGCCGTACTGTGCCGCGACATCCCGCATACGTCGGCGCCGACCTGGCTCGGTGCTTTCTGACATCTGCTCGTCTCCCGCTAAACTGGACTCCGGCGCAGCGGACCGAAGGTTTCATCTCGCCACGGGGCGGCCGGCTGTATCAAGTCGCATTCTCTGCGCTCCACCAAGGGCTGCCTCTCACGACCCCTCGGCCTTCTGCTCCCGCAGCCACGCCTCCGCCGCGCGGTCCGCACCCGACGGCAAAGGCGGGTCGGTGTCGCGTATCCAGGCCAGAATGTCCTCGATGGGAGCGGCGCGGTCCTTGTCGCGCAGCAGCAGATGGTAGCCATTCGGATAAAACGCCCGGACCGGACCGGCCGGCAGCGCCCGCCAGGTCGCCGCCGTGGCTCGGGCGGGAACCAGCTCGTCGTGGCCGCCGTACAAGAATAATGCCGGAGCGTGAAAATGCGCCGCCGCCGCCAGGGCCTGGCTCATCAGGTCCACCAGACCCTTGATCGCGTCGACGCGTGTCGCGTGGATGGTTAGCGGGTCGTGAAACAGGCGGATCAATGCCTGCCGGTTGTCGCTGGCGGTTACCTTGACAATGCCCCCACCGGTCAAGGTCAGGCCCGGCACGGTATGGTCGGCAATCCACAGGGTAGCCCGTATCAGCGGGTTCATCTCCGCCCGTCCCCACACAGCGGGCGCGATCAGCACATAGCCGTCGACCGGTGGCGGATCGGGTTCGGTCGCCAGGACCATCAGCGCGGCGGCGCCCATGCTCTCGGCCATCAGGATCAGCCTGGTGTGCGGATAGCGCGCCCGCAGCAGCCGAACCATCACCCGGATGTCCGCCGTGAAAGCGTCCGTGCCAGGCCAGATCCCGCGGCTTCCGGTCGCGCCAAAGCCGCGCAGGTCGGGGGCGAACACGGCCAGGCCTGCTTGCGCGAAGTCGGGTCCGGGATATTCCCAGGCATCGCGGCTGTCGTTCATGCCATGCAGCGCCAGCACCACGGCAGCGGGCGCGCCGGTCGGCAGCCAGTCCCGGTACGGCAGCGCCGCGCCGTCCGGCATGATGAAGCAGTCGGCGGTTTCCGTGGGTTTCTCGACCGTCGGGCCAAGCGGCGCGACCTCTGACACGCAGCCGGCCAGCAGAATAACGCCCAGCAGGATAGATGACAGGTGCCGCTTCAAGGGAACATGGTTGAATGCATTCGCCGCATCGCTATCATCGCACCACTTCCCAAACCAGACAAAGGATCAACATGCCGGACGGCGCCGCCTCAACCCCTGGCTCCACGGTGACCCCGACCGAGATCATCCATGTGGACACCCGAACCGTCGCTTGCGACGGGGGTGAGGGTGCCTTGGGTCATCCAAGGGTGTTTTTGCGCATCCCCGGGGAACGGGTCATGTGTCCCTATTGCTCACGCCTGTATGTCCTGAACCCAGGAGCGGATCACGCCAGCGGACACTGACATCCCGGGGGACGTCGCGGTCGATATCGCCGCGGCCATTCCTGCTCCGGCGGAGCCGAACAAGCTGCATCTGATCCTGATCGACGGGTCAGGGTTCATTTTCCGCGCCTTCCACGCGCTGCCGCCGATGACGCGGCCGGACGGGACGCCGGTGAACGCTGTCTTCGGTTTCACCAACATGCTGGCGAAACTGCTGAAGGAGCATGTCGGCACCCACATCGCCGTCATTTTCGATGCCGGGCGGCTGACCTTTCGCAATCGGCTGTACGATGCCTACAAGGCGCATCGGCCGCCGCCGCCCGACGAATTGATCCCGCAGTTTGCCCTGGTGCGCGAGGCAACCGAGGCGTTCGGCGTCCCGGCGATCGAGCTGGCGGACTGGGAGGCGGACGACCTGATCGCGGCCTATGCCCTCGCCACGACCCACGCCGGCGGCCAGGTGACGATCGTTTCGTCCGACAAGGATCTGATGCAGTTGATCCGGCCCGGCGTCGACATGCTGGATCCGATCAAGCAGAAGCCGATCGGCCCGGCCGAGGTGATGGAGAAGTTTGGCGTCACACCCGACAAGATGATCGAGGTGCAGGCGCTGATCGGCGATTCGACCGACAACGTGCCGGGCGTGCCGGGGATCGGACCGAAGGGCGCGGCTCAACTGATCAATGAGTTCGGCGACCTCGAGTCACTGCTGGCGGCCGCCCCGGCGATGAAGGCTTCGAAGCGGCGGGACCTGCTGATCGAGAACGCGGAAAAGGCCCGTATCTCCCGCGAACTGGTCCGTTTGCGCGACGACACGCCGCTGCCGGCGCCGGTGGAGACACTCGGCCAACG
>DASYBP010000295.1:0-5994 GCA_036500715.1 Rhodopila sp. | reverse complement strand
TAATAGCCGCCGGCAGCGTAGACAAAAATGTTCGGATCCGCGACCAGGCCGTGGCGTTCGGCCAGCAGCCGGAACAGAGGTTTGCCGGCGATCTTGGCGACGGCGTCCCAGACCGCCATGTCGATGGTGCCGACGGCGACGGACCGGTCGCCGTGGCCGCCCGGCTTTTCGTTGCGCATCATGCTGGCCCAGACCTTGTCGGGGTCCAGGTTGTCGCCGGTCTCGTCCACCAAGGAAGCCGGATCGGCCTCAAGGATACGCGGTGAAAAGCGTTCGCGGATCAGTCCTCCCTGGCCATACCGGCCGTTGGAGTTGAAGCCATAGCCGACGATCGTCTTGCCGTTGCGCTGGACGTTGGTAACGACCGCCACCAGGCTGACGGTCATCTTGCTGAAATCGATATAGGCATTGCGGATCGGCGAGCTGATCGGCTTGGTGATCTCGCGGACGTCGACAATGCGGAGCGGCATGATCGGGACCTCCTGAATTAGAAGGGACGGACGATAACCATGATAACAATAATGACCACCAGCACCGTCGGGATCTCGTTGGCAATACGGTAGAAGCGTTGGCTGCGTCGGTTGGCATCAGCCGCAAAATCCTTGCGCCAGCGAGACGTAGCGCCATGCAAACCGGACATCAGTATGACGCAGGTCAGTTTCACGTGCCACCAACCGGCGGACCAGGTGATCACGCCAGGCGTCAGCACCAGAATGACGCCAAAACACCACGTGGCGATCATGGCAGGATTCATGATCTGCTTGAACAACCGGTACTCCATGATCTTGAAGCGCTCGCTTTCGGCGCTGCCGGCCTTTACCTCGCAGTGGTAAACGAACAGACGGGGCATATAGAACGTGGCCGCCATCCACGCGATCATCGAGATCACGTGGAAGGCTTTGGTCCAGGGATAAAGGATGCTGAGCGCGCTGATGGTCATTTCGGTCCAATGAGAAAGCCATGGAGAAGCTCCGGCAGCGCCAACATCGACGCAAACGGAATGGCGCCCGCCCCCCGTAGCTGCGCGCCATCGCCGTCGGGACTGAATCCGAGGCAGATCATACCGGCCGCGATCGCCGCGCGAACGCCGGCAAGGGAGTCCTCAATGACCAGGCAGGCTTCTGGAGGGACGTGTTCGGCCGCGGCGGCTTCCAGGAACAGGTCGGGGGCGGGTTTGCCTGTCTTCGCTCGCACGATCAGGTCATAGGCGCTGTGGACGCGGCCCTCGACCAGCTCGGACAGGCCCGTTCGGGCGAACTTCGCCGCCATCTCGGGACGCGAGGAATTCGACGCTATGCGGAAGGGAAGACCCAGCGCCGTGGTGGCTTCGAGGGCTTCGCGGGCGCCGAGGATGGGGTCGGCTTCGGACGCCATCACCGCGGTGACGCGGCGAACGAGCTGCTCGACCCAGTCGCGTGCCAGCGATCGCTGAAGGTGAGCTTCCGCCGCCTGCTGGATGTCCGGGAAGGTCAGTCCCAGGAAGCGGCGATGACAGTCAGCCGGCGAGAGATGCCAGCCTTGCCGGGTGAGGTCGGCGGAGACGACACGATCGCACAGGGCTTCGCTGTCGATCAGGACGCCGTCGCAATCAAAAATGACGAGGCTCAAAGGAGGCCGCTCCGCCCGCTTTGTCATATGCGCGGACGTCGGTTTTTGCTTGTCCTGTTCACTATCGTGTTCATGGACAATTCTTTAGCACGGAGGAATGGCAGCGGCCACGCCGGACGTTCGTAAGGCCGGGCGGTCGCTGTTCGGATCCCCTGGCAAGGCGTATCTGCCGAAAACCCTGGCGAAGTGGCGCTCGTCCCTGGTTTCTGGGCGAGTTGTCATTTCCGAAGCGTTCAAAACTGTTTTGAGCTATGGTAAGTTTGCCCCGAACACCGTGCCTTATCTTGGCATTGTCTTTCCGTGACCGCCAATTGACAGTAATATCGGTCAGACGCCTAATCTGCGGCAGATGCGTCAAGAGCAGTGCCGCCTGGCGCGGATCCATTGGGAGGAACCACCATGAAACTTGTTTTGAAAGAGGTTTGCTGCACGATTCCGTTTGCGCTTCTGGGTATAGTCGTCTCGCTTAGCGCCGCGTGTGCGCAGACACCGACGACGCCGAGCCCGGCGCTCAGTGGGGCACCCGCTCCGGAGCGGGTGCAGCCCTGGGGATTGCCGCCCCCGCCACCCGGGATCGGACCGGTTTCGCTGTTTGCCGATATTCACGACCAGCCCCAAGGCAAGTTCCTGGAGGGCGGAGCCTTTGATGACGCGGGGAATTTCTGGTTCGTTGCCATCGGCAGCGGGTGGATTTCCTATCTGACGCCCGAAGGGAAGCTGGTTCCCGGATTCAACTGCAACCCGCCGGAGGACCTCGGCTTCGCATGCGAGCCTCAGGGCACTCGTTGGCATGATGGCAAACTCTATTTGACCACGCGTCATCTTGGCATCATGGTTTACGACCCCGCGACGAAAAAACTGAGCTCGTTGGTCAGCACCTATCGAAACCAACTCTTCAAGGGTCCGAACGACCTCGATTTTGATGCCGAGGGTAATCTCTACTTTACTGACCCTTGGGGAACCGGACCAGGGCCAGATCCGGCAGACAAGGCCGGCGCAGTCTATCAATATTCGACGAACGGTATCCTTCGCCGGATCATTTCGACTGGCCAATTCCCGAACGGCATCGCCGTCTCGCCAAACGACGGGACGCTGGCTGTCGCCGACTACGCCTCAAACCGGATGCTCTACTATTCGTTCCAGAACGGCCCGAACGCGGCCTGCACGCAGTGCGTCAAGGATCCGTCGCACACGACGTTCTTCTTTGCCACGACCGGCAGTTACAATCCCGGCAATGGCGGCCCTGACGGCATCCACTACGATGTGCACGGCGACCTGTGGGCGGCGTGCGGCATCGGCGGGATCATCGAATACGACCCGCGCGGCATTATCCTTGGCTACGTGCCATTGCCGAACGGCGATTCGTCAGCAACCAACTTCGCCTTCGGCGGCCAGGACAATGAGTATATCTATATGGAAGGCGCGGTGAGCGGCACGGTTTATCGCTTCAAGGCTCCGTATCCCGGACTGATTGGGCCGGGTGGGAAGCGGCTGGCCGCGCGGTCCTGATCCCGGCCACGGGGGGCGGCTGCGCGGGGTACCGCTAAGTTCCCCATGGGGTCAGCACGATCTTGCCACCGAAACCGCCGGCATCGATACGAGCATGGACCTCACGTACGGCCGACAGTGGCAATCGGTCGACGACGACCGGATGGATCGCGCCGTCGCGCAACAGTTCGAACAGCTTGGCCATGTCGGCCTTGAACTCTTCCGGATGTGTCGTTCGGCGGCCGGTGATCGTGTAGAAGACGGCGTGGCGGCCGCTAAAGAGGAAGCTGAATGCGCCCCAGAGCTTGATCCGGGCCATTCCGAGGCCAGCGGATAGCAGGCCTTCGCCGCCAGTCGCCATGGTCTGCGACCCGTAGCCGACCAGCAAGCCGCCCGGCGCAAGGCATGCAAACGATCGCGCGAAATGCGCGCCTCCGATTGGATCGAAGGCGATATCGACGCCGGCGCCGCCCGCCCCGCCGGCGGTGATTTGGCGCACGACCGCAACGAAATCGCCGGCGCGATAATCGATCGCCGTTGCGCCAAAGCGCTCCACCACCGGCAGATTTGCGGCAGAACACGTGCCAATCGCCTTCAGGCCGAGGTGGCGCGCCAGATCAAGCAACGCCGTGCCGACCGTGCCCGAAGCGCCAATGACGAGAGTGGTCGCCCCAGGCGCCAGGCTTCGGCAGCGGGTGAGCATCTGGAAGGCCGTGAGGTAGGCGAGCGGAATGCACACCGCCTCGGCCGGATCGACGCCATCGGGCACGCGCACAAGGAAGCGCGCTGAACGGATCGCATACTGCGCGTAGCCACCGATGACGCACATATCGGCTACCAACTGGCCTTCCGCAGGCTCGGTCACCCCCAAGCCAGCTTTGTCGACGATGCCGACGAGGTCGTAGCCCGGGGTGAACGGCAGCGGTCCCTTGAAACCCGGGTAAAGGCCACGGCGGATGAAGGTATCGGTAAAGCCTGTGCCGGCGGCAAGCACCTTGATCCGAACCTCGCCAGTGCCAGGCTCCGGAATCGTTGTCTCATCCACCAGTTCGAGGATCCCGGGACCGCCAAACCGGGCGATGCGGATATGCTGCCATGGCATGTGGCAAGGATAGCAAACACCTCTGCGGAGTGCCACGCGGTGGTGGCACTCTACGGTTTGATCATGTTTACCAGCCCCCCATCAACCGGCAAGACGACGCCATTCACGTACCGCGACTCGTCCGACGCGAGGAATAGGCACGCATAAGCGATGTCGGATGGATCTCCCTGTTTGCCGGTCGGTGACATGGCGTCGCGTTTGCGCCACATGCCTTCAAGCTCGCCACCGTAGAGGCCGACATTGTTCTGCTCGACGATAGGTGCCCTAATCAGACCGGGAAGGACTGCGTTGCAGCGGATGCCCTTCGCTGCATATTGAATCGCGATCTCTCGAGTGAGTGCAATCACGGCTCCCTTCGAGGCGGCGTAAGCGGCCTTCGGGAATGGTATCGCGCGAATGGCGTTGATGGAGCCTATGTTGATGATCGATCCGGCGCAGCGAGCTTCCATGTGCGGAAGCGAGTACTTCGCCATCAGGAACATGCTCTTGGCATTGACTGCCATCATGCGGTCCCAGGCCTCCTCCTCGTACTCTACGGGGCCGCCCGACGCGGTGATCCCGACATTGTTATGCAGGACGTCCAGCTTGCCGTAGTGTTGGATACAAGCATCGACCAATGCTCGGCAGTCGGCCGCCCGCGAAACGTCTGCCTGCACGGCGATGCAGTCGCCTCCTTCTGCGACGATGGCGTCGCGTGTGGCCTCGGCCAGCGCGGCATCAATGTCTGCCGCGACAACCTTCGCGCCCTCGCAACCATAGAGAAGCGCGCTGGCCTTGCCATTGCCGATCCCGGAGCCGCGCGTCCCCGCACCCGTCACGATGGCGACCTTTCCGTCGAGCCGTTTGCCCATGGCGTCCTCCTCCTGTTGGCATCATGCGACTGACCAATGCAATGCCGAACCGACCGAGATCGGTCGCCTGACATGAAACGTCGGTTCCGCGATCAGCGGAAGCCGCAGCCGGTCACGGCGAATGTTGCGCGGCCGGTAACCAGATACAGGCTGGGGGACATGCCCACATCAACAACTCGCCCCGAGCGAGGTTGACGATGTGTCGTCTCCCACCTTCCCTCCGATCTGGGCTGCCAGCTTGGACGGTTTCTGTTTTCGCCCGCGTGTTATCCGGTACTCGGCGCCTGCTCGAGCGGCCTCCCCTCGAGCCGCGCCGGGGGGCGCGACCGGGGACGTGCCGCCGCGGCAGTAGCCATTTTCGCCATTTCGCGACATAAAGCCGGCGTGAGGAGAATTTCGATGCCGACGACGACCACCGCGCCCTTGCGTCCCTGGAACCCGGATTCCTGGCGTGACTGCCCCATTCGTCAGGTTCCGACCTATCCGGACGCGACGAAACTCGCGGAGATGGAAGCGCGTCTGGGCAAGTATCCGCCGCTGGTCTTCGCCGGGGAAGCGCGGCGCCTGAAAGCCCAACTGGCGCTGGCTGCTGAGGGTAAGGCGTTCGTGCTGCAGGGCGGCGACTGCGCTGAAAGCTTCTCCGATTTTACTGCCAACATCATCCGCGACACCTTCCGTGTGCTGCTGCAGATGGCGGTTGTTCTGACCTTCGGTGCGTCGCTGCCGGTGGTGAAGATGGGCCGCATGGCCGGCCAGTTCGCCAAGCCGCGGTCGTCGGACACCGAAACCCAGGGCGATGTGACGCTGCCCAGCTATCGCGGCGACATCGTCAACGGACCGGAATTCACCCCCGAAGCCCGCATTCCCGATCCCTCCCGCATGGAGTTCGGTTATTTCCAGTCCGCCAGCACGCTTAACCTGCTGCGGGCCTTTTCATCGGGCGGC
>DASYBP010000294.1:0-2490 GCA_036500715.1 Rhodopila sp. | reverse complement strand
GCGCAGGTATGTCGACAATTTCCGAGACTTCCGGTTCCTACTCCGCGGCGGACCTTCCCGTAATGCCAGTGCCACGCGCTGCGCACTGCCCGCTTGCGCCCCCGCCCGAGTTCACGAAATGGCGGGAGGAGCCGGGCTTGCGACGGGCGATGTACCACGGCCAACCAGCCTGGGTGGTGAGTCGCTACCAGGACATCAGGGCCGCGCTGCTCGATCCGCGCCTGTCCGCGGACACCATTCCGGATTCGATCAAGCCGTCGGGCGCCGACAACATCGAGCCGGTGATATTCGCGCGGACCGACGATCCCGAGCATCATCGGTTGCGGCGCATGCTGACCAGCAGCTTCACCTTCAGGCGCGCAGAAGCGATGCGGCCGCAGATCCAGGAACTGGTCGACCACTTTCTCGGCGAGATGATCAGCAACGGACCACCGGCCGACATCGTGCACGATTTGGGCATGCCGGTGCCCTCACTGGTGATCGCGCTGCTATTGGGAGTGCCGCCCGAAGACCTCCCGCTTTTTCAGCACTACACCACGGTTGGACTGGACACACGGACGTCCGAGGAACAGAAGGCGCAGGGCTTCGCGGCAATGTATGCCGCTATCCAGGAGTTGGTTTGCCGCAAGGAGCGCGAACCCGGCGATGACTTGATCAGCCGTCTTGTTGTCGACTACGTCGCGACCGGCCAGCTCGACCACGAGACCGCGGCCATGACGGCCGTGATCATGATGCAGGCGGGCCATGAAACCACGGCCAACATGATTTCGTTGGGAACCGTTGCGCTGCTGCAGCATGCCGACGTCTTCGCGCGCCTTGGCCAGACCAACGCCCCCGCCGTCATCGCGAACATCGTTGAAGAGCTGATGCGCTACCTCAGCATCGTGCACAGCCAGGTCGATCGCGTCGCGATCGAAGACCTTACGATCGGCGGTCAGTTGATCCGCGCCGGGGACTGGGTAGTGATGAACCTGCCCGCCGGGAACTGGGACGCCGGTTTCGTTGACAATCCGGAAACCCTCAATGCTGAACGAAATACCCGCGGCCACTTGGGTTTCGGCTACGGGGTGCACCAGTGCATCGGGCAAAACCTGGCCCGGGTGGAAATGAAGGTCGCGTTCGCCACGCTGGCGCGGCGCCTGCCCGGGCTGAAATTGGCGGTATCGCCCGACGAGCTGAGGTTCAAAGAAGCCGACATTTATGGGATGAAAGAGCTGCCGGTGACCTGGTGACCAACCGGCGAAACGGTCAGCCCGGCTTGCGGAAGCTACGCCAGATCATGAAACCAATAGCCACGGCGACGCCCAGCACCAGCGCGCACAGCAGGGTCTGGAAAGTACCGATCGCCATCGAGTTGGCGTCGTATGAGCCTGTGGCGCCGACGCATTGGAAGCTCAGGTTGTGCGCCAACTGATACCCGCTGTCGCACACAAGCGGGCTCATCCACAGCGCGCTCGCCGGCATCGTTGCCGTCAACGCCGCGGCGGCGCCGATGCAGAGGCCGAGGGCTCCGACGATCGCGCCAATCCGATCGACCCAACTGCGCGTGCGCCACGCCCGTCGGCGGCGGGGCGCGGCCTCGTGCTTTGAGTCGAACTGTTGGGCAAAGTCGGGTGCCGGTCCCGCGCCGGCCCAAAAGCCGCGCGCCCTGTAGTTCGGCGCGGCGCCTTGGCCTCGGCCAGTTGACGTTCCAGCTCGGCGATGCGCTTCTGCTCGGCAAGCTGCCGTTCCAGCTCGGTGATGCGATCTTCGGGATCGTCGGAGTCCATCGGCAAATGGTCCCACGCCCGGACCCGCCGGATGCAGCAAATTGCGGTGGTTCAGCAGGTGAACGCGGTGCCGACGCCGTCCGGCGGCGGCGCCGACTTCAGGCAGCCGAACGGCTGGATGCCGGCGGCGGCGAACCGCACCGCCGACTGGTGGGCGTAGTTCACGCAGAACAGGCCCGTCTGATCCGCGCGGCACCGGTAGTCGCCGAATGACAAAGAATCCCCGTTCGCCAGCTCGGGTCCGTTGCCGTTGAGGAACGGGCCGGGATCGGCGCGCGACGACCCGACCTGCAGGTTCGTGCCGTCGAAGTCGACCCAGCCGCCCTTCCATTCGCCGTAGGCCGTGTCGGGACGGGGCGGGGGATTGGTCAGATCCACCAGGCACGCCAGCGCGTCGCCCGTGTGCTTGGAATCGGTCATGCACGAAACGGTGCCGCCAGAGCCCGCCGTCGCGGTCAGCGCGATGTCGTTACCCAGGGGCGTGGTGGCGCCCTCGCGCGTCGCGCTGTGATAGCGGCCCGGGTCGGCGGGGTGACCCGCTTCGATCCAGGCGATGACGTCGGAGATCGCGGCACCCGCGGCCGGTGCGGCGGACGGCGCCGGCGGTTTGGCGCTCGACTGTCCGGTCGTCGCAGAGGCCCCCGTTGACGTCTGGGTGGTTTGTGATTGCCCCGAGTTGCCGGCGCCGGTGTGCGAGCATCCGGCAACCAGCAACGGCACT
>DASYBP010000293.1:0-3801 GCA_036500715.1 Rhodopila sp. | reverse complement strand
CGCCGGACGAGTTGGCGGCGCGAGGGCCCGCCCGCGTCCAGCTACGCCGTGATGCTTGGCAGCGCTGATGTCGTCCCGCCGTTTTGCACCGACCCGTTCCCCGACATGTAGCTGGCAATTAGAAGTTGTTGCTGCCAGCCGCCGCCGGATCCCGACGGCCCATCCCCCCAAGCTCGGTTTGCCCAGGCCGTGCCGGTGTTCGTCAGGTCGACGCCGTCGCCGGACTGGCCGGGTGATCCCTCGCTACCCGGCGGTGGCGGCGGCTGCATTCCGCCCATCGCCGAGGCAATCGTGCCAAGGTCCGAGGTAATGGCGTTGAGGTCCTGCAGCAGCGTACTGCTGACGGTGCCGTCGGTGCTGATCGCTGGCGATGTGGTGTTGGCTGTGGCGGCGCTGCTCGATCCAGCGCCGCCGGCTAAAGCCGTGGCCGTCTGCGAGTTCGTACCCGTCTGCGATGCGGTGCTGCCGCTGAGCGCTGACATCAGTGACTGCAGGTCTGCCAGCAACGACTCAAAGCCGGGTCCACCCTGCGTCCCGAGTGTGTCGTCTGGGGACCCGGCGGTCTGAGTGGTCGCGCTCGTCGCACCGGCCGCGTTGTTTCCGCCGGCCGAATCAAGCCCGCCACCGAACATCATCAGCATGAAGCTCATGTTGTTTGACAGCGGTGAGGACGTGCTCCCGGATATCGGGCTGACCGCGGACGCACTAGCGGCGACCGATCCCGCGTTGCTGAAACCCAATCCGCCTGCCTGGCTGGATTGCGTGGCGGGCGACGTCTGGAGGGCGGCCAGCTGACTCCACCGCTCGTTTTGCCCGGATATGGAACTAAGCACCTGTCGATCTCCTGTCTGAAGGATCTGGACAACCTGAAGGATCTGGAAACGAAGACGCATAATCGGGGCCAAGTTCAAGCGATTGAAAACACAGAAGATCAGTGTGCTGACAGGCGGCAGTTCATGCCGCCATAGGAAGCTCGACCGGCACAAAGTGCCGCTCGCCTTGGTTCGTCTGACTGCGCCCGGAACGGCGACCCCGACCGCACGGGAACAGCGACGCTGTGGCCGCGTTGTTCCGGCTGGCCGCGCGCGGGCGGGTCTGTTGCATGCCCTCGACCCTGCCGGTAACGTCCGCCGCGCGGAATAAGGGATAGTATTCTTATGGATATGACCGGCGAGCGGCGCATTCCGGCTCCGCGACAAACCGTATGGGAAGCGCTCAACGATCCAGAGGTGCTGAAGGTCAGCATCCCCGGTTGCGAGAGCCTCGAAAAACTGGCTGACGATCAGATGAAAGCCACTGCGGCAGTGAAGGTCGGTCCAATTTCTGCGCGCTTTACCGGGAAGGTGCAGTTGACCGACATCGACCCGCCCAACGGCTATCGTATCAGCGGCGAAGGGCAGGGCGGCGTCGCCGGTTTTGCGAAAGGTGGCGCCAATGTCGCCCTGGCGGATGATGCCGACGGCACGCTTCTGAGCTACCAGGTCAATGCTCAGGTCGGCGGCAAGTTGGCGCAACTGGGTGGCCGGCTGATCGACGCCACCGCGAAGCAGATGGCCGATGCATTCTTCGACCGGTTCAGCCAGCATGTGCAGTCCAGGGTTCCCGCGGCCGCCGAGGCGGAAGCCGGCCGCACCATGGCTGAACCGATCGCCGCGGCGCAGGCCGCCGCACCGCCCGCGGTCTCGGTCTGGGCCCTGATCCCGCGCGAGCCGTTTGGCCTGCCTCTCGCCGCCTGGATCGGTGGGGCGGTATTCGTCCTCATGATGCTGCTGATCCTGGGAAGCATGCTGTAGTGATGGAGCTTCCCGCCACGGTCGCCGAAACCGCGAAGCTGCTATCGGACCAGGGCTACATTGCTGATCTGGAACTCTCCACCACGGTTCACCTGGCGCTGACGATGCAGCGGCCGCTATTTCTCGAGGGCGAGCCAGGTACCGGCAAGACCGAGATCGCCAAGGTTCTCGCCGCCGGCCTGAAACGAAGGCTGGTGCGTCTGCAATGCTATGACGGTATGGATCTCTCCGCCGCCGCATACGAATGGGACCATGCCCGCCAACTGATGGCCATACGGCTCGCCGAGGCCGCGGGCCACACGGACCGAGACGAATTGTCGCGCGACATCTACACTCGGGAGTTCCTCCAGGCTCGCCCGCTGCTGTCGGCGATCGACCCTGATCTGTCGCCCGCGGTCCTGCTGATCGACGAACTCGACCGCGCGGATGAGCCGTTCGAGGCGTTCCTGCTGGAATTACTCGCGGACTTCCAGGTCACCGTGCCAGAGTTCGGCACGGTCCGTGCCGCCACGCGCCCGGTGGTGGTTCTGACTTCCAACCGGACGCGGGAAGTCCACGACGCGATCCGCCGCCGCTGCTTGTATCACTGGGTCGATTATCCCAACGCAACCCGCGAGCGCGCCATCCTGGCGGCAAAGGCGCCCGGTGTGCCGGAAACCTTGGCACAGCAGGTCGTCGGGTTTGTGCAGCGCTTGCGCGGAGAGGAGTTGTTCAAACTCCCGGGCGTCGCCGAGACCATCGATTGGGCGCAGGCCCTGACCTATTTGAACAAGACCGAATTGACCGCCGGCGATGTCGAGGAGACCTTGGGCGTGCTCCTGAAATACCAGGACGACATCGCCAAGATTCGCGGCGCCGAGGCCGCTCGGCTTGTCTCGGAGGTCGCCACGGACTGACGGTCCGAGCTCCGCCGGCACGCGTGATTCGCGATTGTGGTTTGCCAACGATCAAGCGAGCAATTGTGGCGATGCTAATTTGAAACGCTTCTTAAATGCGATGGTAGGCTCTATATACTATTGATGCCCTTCGACGTACACGACTTCCCCGCCGCCTCTCGCATGGATCGCGCAGCAACACGTCAAAGCCGGCGTCTCGTCGCCATTTGGTTGTTCACCGTCGCGGCAATGATCATGGTTATGATCGTGTTAGGCGGCGCCACGAGGCTAACTGGTTCTGGCCTGTCGATCATGGAATGGGCACCGCTGATGGGTACGCTGCCACCCACGAGCGACGCCGAGTGGCACCGCCTGTTCGATCTCTATCAAAAAATCCCGCAATATGGCCTGGTAAACGAGGGCTTCGGCGTCGACGGGTTCAAGCACATCTTTTGGCTGGAATGGACCCACCGTTTGTGGGGCCGTCTCGTCGGTGCGGTTTTCCTGCTGCCGATGATCTACCTTTGGGCCACGGCCCGAATCGAGCGGCGTGTGCTGCCCCGCCTCGGCCTGCTGTTCATTCTCGGCGGCCTGCAAGGCGCGGTCGGCTGGTTCATGGTTGCGTCCGGCTTCCTGCCTGATGCCACCGCCGTTTCGCCCTATCGCCTGGTCATCCATCTGGCGCTGGCTCTGTTGCTGTACGCTGCGATTGTCTGGACCGGGCTATCGGCGCTCTATCCGGTCCCGCACCGGGTTCTGATCGCGCGGTTGTTGCGCGGACTGGCCCTCGCCAGCCTTGTCATGGTCAGCCTGACCATCCTCGCCGGCGGGTTCACCGCCGGGCTGCACGCGGGCCTGTCCTACAATACATTCCCGTTGATGGACGGCCGCTTGGTGCCGGACGGATACGCCACGCTGCAGCCGCTGCTCCGCAACCTGACCGAGAACGTTGCCGCGGTGCAATTCGACCATCGCTTGCTCGCGACCATCACCTTGATCCTCGTGACCACCCTCGCCGCGGTTGGCTGGCGGGCTGGTTTGTCTCGACCGTTGATGGCTTGCCTCGCTGCGGCGGTGGCCGGCCAGTACGTTCTCGGCGTCACGACGTTGCTGCTGGTGGTTCCGGTGGCGGT
>DASYBP010000292.1:0-9274 GCA_036500715.1 Rhodopila sp. | reverse complement strand
GATGATGGTTCTCGAGGAAACCACGGGCAGCTTCTTTCCGGCCGACCTCTTCCTTCAGCCTGGCGACCAACCCGCCATCGTACGCGAAGACCTGAGCCGAGAGATGTGCGCTACGTATAGAACGGTCGGCATCTTTGCCGCCGAAGCGCCGGTGCTGCGGGTGGTGGATCGGATAGAGCAACTGGCGCCGCGCTGGGTCCATCCGATGCACGGCGGCAGTCTTGCTGGCGAGACGTTGCCTTGCTACGCCGCCGCCCTACACGCGGGAGATTTTGCCTTTGACGGGCGTCTGCTCGGGCGGCGACTTCCGGCCTAACCTCGACGCGGCGGCTGCGAGCGCCGAGGAGTGCAAGCGGATTGACCGAACGGGCTGCCGCGCGCGCTGACCTGCCACGCGGCGCAGGCGCGGCGGCTTACTCGTTGGATCTCTTTGTGGTCATCGCACGGACGGTTCTAAATTCTACGTTAGAGCTTCCCCCGCCACCCACGCTTCGCAGCAGCCTTTTGCCAAGGCCCGGACACGGCCGATATAGCTCGCCCGTTCCGTTACGCTGATTACGCCGCGGGCATCCAGCAGGTTGAACAGGTGGCTGGCCTTGATGCACTGGTCGTACGCCGGCAGCGCCAGATTCCGCTCCAACAGCGCGCCGCACTCGGCTTCTGCATCGGCGAAGTGGCGCGATAGCATCCCGGTGTCCGCATTTTCAAAATTATACGCGCTGTACTCGCGTTCGGCGCGGAGAAAGACGTCGCCATAGGTCACGCGTTGATCCCCGTTGGCGCCGTTGAAGTCGATGTCGAAGACGTTGTCCTTGTCCTGCACTTCCACCGCCAGGCGCTCCAGCCCGTAGGTCATCTCAAAGCTGGGCCAGGTGACCGGGATGCCGCCGACCTGCTGGAAATAGGTGAACTGTCCCACCTCCGTGCCGTCGCACCACACTTCCCATCCCAGGCCCCAGGCGCCGAGCGTCGGGCTTTCCCAATCGTCCTCGACGAAGCGGAAATCGTGGTGCAGCGGGTCGAGGCCGATTTCGCGGTACGATTCCAGAAGCAACTTCTGCGCGTCGGGGGGGCTGGGTTTAATGATCACCTGATACTGATAGTAGTGCTGCAGCCGGTTAGGATTCTCTCCGTAGCGCCCGTCGGTCGGGCGGCGGCAGGGCTGCACGTAGGCCGCGCGCCACGGTTTGGGACCGAGCGCCCGGAGGATGGTGGCGGGGTGGAAGGTGCCCGCGCCCATTTCGATGTCATAAGGTTGCAGGATGACGCAGCCCTGGCGCGCCCAGAATCCATGCAGGCGGAGAATAAGATCCTGAAAGCTGGGAATCATACGGGTCATCGTGCGGCCTGCCGGGTCTGGCGCGAAACGTGCGCCGCGGCGGGAATTACGCAGTCCGCGGCGGGCTGGCAAGTCGCAAGGAGCAAGTCTGTCAGGCCCGAACACCGCGCGGACCGCCACGCCTTCGGGAAGTCCGCTGGTCGTCTGAAGGTCCCGGGGCGACGACGTCGACCAATTCCGCCGCGTCCCAGCAACGCCCCGGCAAGTCGGCAATCGCGGCTTCCAATCGCGGCCACAAGCGGTCTATGTGCGCCCGCCGGACCGCGGGCGCGACTCGGTCGTGGGCCCGGCGCTGCTAGAGGTAGAGGCCCAGACGACATGACCGATGACCGATGCCCCGGCCACCCGGGCGCCAAACGCACTGCAATCCGTCCCCTGGCCTGGCTTGCTCTTGTTCTGACCGGAATGCTGCTGCAGGCATGCGCAAAGCCCGGCCCGGCGGGATCACGCCTGCGCGTCTACGCCGCAGACCTGGCTGGTGCTGCCAGAACCTGCGAAGTTCCCCCCAGCATCTCGCCCACCGGTGGTCAGCCCACGGACGCTTCGATCAAGATGGTCAATGATGGCGGCTGGTGCGCCCTAACCGCCCACCAGGGCGGTCCGAAGCCATTCGAGGCTGGCCTGCTGACGGTTCGGCCCGGACACGGCAACGTGCTGATCCACGAGGTCGGCGACGAGACACGGATCGACTATACACCCGATAGCGGGTTCGCTGGCGCCGACAGCTTTACCGTACAATTGGTCCCGGGTGACGCATCCATCCGTGTCGCGGTGACCGTCGCCCCAGGGGAAAAAATAGGCGGGGGAAAATAGGCGTGGCGACACCTTCCCCCGCACAGCGGTTCCTGCCCGCTGGCGGTAAGACGGTGAGACAATGGCGACGCTCCAAGGATAACAACGGGGCGTCGCTTCGGCGGGCAGCCGTGGTACCCGCGTAGAGAGGACGCCGATGTCGCATCTCGATCCGCTGCTGCTGGCACGCGCCCAGTTCGGCTTCACGATTTCCTTCCACATTATTTTCCCCGCCATCACCATCGGCCTCGGCAGCTACCTCGCGGTGCTGGAGGGACTGTGGCTGCTGAAAAAAGACGAGGTCTACATCGACCTCTATCATTTCTGGTCGCGGGCCTTCGCGGTGAATTTTGCCATGGGCGTGGTCTCGGGCCTGGTCATGGCTTACCAGTTCGGCACCAATTGGAGCCCGTTTTCGGCCTTCGCCGGCAGCATCACCGGACCGCTGCTGGCTTATGAGGTCCTGACGGCATTTTTTCTGGAGGCCGGGTTTCTGGGCGTCATGCTGTTTGGCTGGCGCAAGGTCGGCCCGGGGCTGCATTTCTTCGCTACGTTGATGGTCGCGGCCGGTACGCTGGTGTCGATGACCTGGATTCTCGCATCCAACAGCTGGATGCAGACGCCGCAAGGCTTCGAGGTGATCGATGGGCGTGTCGTGCCGACCGACTGGCTGGCGGTAATTTTCAATCCGTCGTTCCCCTATCGCCTCGTGCATATGGGGCTGGCTGCCTACCTGACGACCGCGCTGTTCGTTGGCGCCACGGGCGCCTGGCACCTGCTGAAGCACCGCGACAACCCGCGGGTGAAAACGATGTTCTCCATGGCAATGTGGATGGTGCTGGTCACCGCGCCGATCCAGATCCTCGCCGGCGACCAGCACGGCCTCAACACGTTGAAGTACCAGCCGGCCAAGGTCGCCGCGATGGAGGGCGACTGGTCGGCCAATGCTGGCCAGGGTGAGCCACTCATCCTGTTCGGCTGGCCCGACATGACCCAGCAGAAAACCCTTTACGCCGTGGAGATTCCACATCTTGGCAGCCTGATCCTGACCCACACCTGGAGCGGCCAGATCAAGGGGCTTGACGAGTTTCCGGCCGAGGACCGGCCCGATGCCACAATCATCTTCTGGACCTTCCGCGTCATGGTCGGCCTGGGCACGCTCATGCTGCTGCTGGGCCTCGGCAGCGCCTGGTTTCGTTGGCGCGGACAGCTTTACGACCAGAGGCTTTTCCTGCGGTTCGCGGTGGCGATGGGGCCGGCGGGCAGCATCGCCATCCTGGCCGGCTGGATGACCACTGAGATCGGCCGTCAGCCCTGGGTGGTTTATGGGGTGATGCGAACCGCGGACGCCGTGTCGCGCCATTCGGCCCTGACGGTCAGCACCAGCCTGGCGGTTTTGGTTGTGGTCTATTGTGCGGTGTTCGGAACCGGCATCTCCTATCTGCTCAAGGTGGCCGCAGCAGGGCCTGACCGAAGCCCGCCCACGCCCGACACCGACCAGCCGCACCAACGACCGGCGCGGCCGTTGTCCGCGGTGCCCAACATCGGTCCGCTCGGCGCCGGGGAATAGCCGCCCATGGACATCGACCTCTCGCTGATCTGGGTGCTGATCATCGCCTTCGGCCTGATGATGTATGTCGTGATGGACGGCTTCGACCTCGGCATCGGCATCCTGTTCCCGTTCGTGCCGAAGACACCCGACCGCGACACCATGGTCAATACAGTTGCTCCAGTGTGGGATGGCAACGAGACCTGGCTGGTGCTTGGCGGGGCCGGGCTGCTGGCTGCCTTTCCCCTTGCCTACGCCGTGCTGCTGAGTGCGCTTTATGTACCGATCGTGTCGATGCTGATCGGGCTCATCCTCCGCGGTGTCGCGTTCGAGTTCCGCTTCAAGGCCGATGCGGGCCATCGGCCCTTCTGGGATATCGCGTTCACCGCTGGATCCTATTTGGCGGCATTTTGCCAAGGTGCCGCGCTGGGTGCCTTCATCGATGGCTTTAAAGTCACCGGCCCCTCCTACGAAGGTGGCGCATTCGACTGGCTGACTCCGTTTAGCGCGTTCACCGGGGTCGGCGTAATCGTATCCTACGCGCTGCTGGGCAGCACGTGGCTGACAATGAAGACCGAGGGTGCGCTGCAGGGCCGCATGATCGCCATGGCGCGCCGCATCGTCCCAGCGCTGCTGCTGGGGATCGGAGTGGTCAGCCTCTGGACTCCCCTGGCCCATAGCGAGATCGCCGAGCGCTGGTTTTCGCTGCCGGATATCGTCTATTTCGCACCGGTGCCGATTTTGGTGCTGGCGACATGCTGGCAGTTGATGCGCCTGCTGACCGGCGGGAGCACGGGGAAAATTCCCCGCGCGGCGCCGTTCCTGCTGGCGTTGTTTTTGCTGTTCCTGGGCTACAGCGGGCTGGCGATCAGCCTGTGGCCGAATATCGTGCCTCCCGGGATTTCGTTTCGCGCCGCCGCGGCGCCAGCGCAAAGCCAGGGCTTCGCGCTGGTCGGCGCTGTGCTGACTATACCTTTCATCCTGGCGTATACCGGCTGGGCCTACTACGTGTTCCGCGGCAAGATGACGGGAAGCGAGGGCTATCACTGATGTGGCTCCGCCGCGTCCTCTGGCTGATCGCGATCTGGTCGGCGAGCGTACTGGCGCTCGGTGTCGTGGCCCTCGCGATGCGCGGGATGATGAGCCTTGCGGGCCTGACCGGATAACGCCTGGCGGAGCTACAGCCGCCCGGCGAAGGGAGCCGGTGGCGTGCGGGCCGGAAAACCCATATAGTTAGCTTGCTGCTCAACTGCGCCCAGATCTGTGGCCAGACGGACATGGTGGACGACCTCGACGCCCGCGTAGCCGCTGTCAATCATATCCCGGTCGTGCCGATGATCCTGGATATTGTTTGCCGCGCGACCGGCATGGGCTTCGCCGCCGTCGCACTGGTAACTGAGAAGCGCTGGATCGCGTGCAGCGTCAAGGATGACATTGCTCTCGGACTCGAAGCGGGCAGCGAACTGAGCGTCGAAACCACGATCTGCCACGAAATCCGCCAGCGTCAGGAACCTGTTGTGATCAACAACGTGGCTGAGGATCCTCGGTATTGTAACCATCCGACGCCGTTGCTCTATGGCTTCCAGAGCTACATCTCGATGCCGATATTCCTTCATGACGGACGGTTTTTCGGCACCCTTTGCGCGATTGATCCACGGCCGGCTCGCGTTGAGACGCCAGAGGTGATCGGGATGTTCAAGCTGTTCGCTGAACTGATCGCCTTCCATCTCGACGCGTCGGAACAGGTCGCTGCCAGCAAGGCGCGGCTGTTGGATGAGCAGAAGACGTCCGAAATGCGCGAGCAGTTCATTGCCGTGCTGGGCCATGATCTTCGCAATCCGCTCGCGGGTATTCGCTCCGCATCGGATATGTTGTCGAAGATACCAATGAGCGCCAAGGCGTCGCGAATGGTGGATATTATCCGCAGCAGCGCGACGCGCATGTCCGGCCTGATCGATAACGTGCTGGATTTTGCTCGCGGCAGGCTGGGAGGCGGGTTGGCACTCCGCTACGACGCCAATGCGCCCCTGCAGCCGGTCCTCATGCACGTTATCGCCGAACTGCAGGCAAGTTATCCGGATCGGAAAATCGATACGGCGATTGCAGTGGAGGGTCCGGTCAACTGTGATCCGGACCGCATTGCCCAGCTTCTCTCAAACCTGCTTGCAAACGCCCTCACTTACGGAGCCGCTGCGGTGCCGGTCCGGGTGCGCGCAGCGACGACTGGCGATATGTTTGAGCTTGCCGTTTGCAACGCCGGTGATCCGATCCCGCCCGCCGTGTTGGAGCGGATATTCCTGCCGTTCCAGCGCGGAAAAGCGGGCCCGGATCAGTTGGGGCTGGGATTGGGTCTGTTTATCGCCTCGGAGATCGCCAAGGCGCATGGCGGAACGCTTGACGTTCATTCTTCACCCGAGGAGACGCGGTTCCGCTTTCGAATGCCCTTGGCTCGTTCTGATGAGCCGGGAAAAGCGGGGGGCGTCTAGTGTCCGATCGCGGTAACGCGAGAGCAGCGAAGCGATCACGATTGCCGCGTGAATCGGCCACTTCAAGCCAAGTGCGAATGTCGCGCTCCTTGTTGCGCGATGCTGGCCGGTTGACGGTAAACGTCCGGTCAGCCCGCCAGCAACAGGCGATCCTTGCAGCGATCGCTTTACCCTGACGTGGGGCTTCACCAGAGCACCCCTCCGCCAGGAGCCAACGGATTATCCGCGGCAACTCGAGACCAACGGATTTTGTCTACTCAGCGGGTTAAGTAGTAGTTGGTAACCGGACATACGCGTAAGTCGCCCGAGCGGCGGAGATGGGGATTCCGGTCCGTCCGCTTTGTCGGCATTCCAGCGGATAAGCGGACATTTATCCCGCCGCCGGACCTGGCCGATATCGGAGCGGCGTCCCTGAGCAGCCGTATGTCCGGACAGACGCTCGCGGACATGCTGGCGGTGGCAAGTGGGTAGGTCGGAGTGTTGCAACTTGCGCCTCGCCCCGGCAACACGATGGCACCGCCGCCAAGCCGTACCACGCGGCGGTTTCGCGAATGGCGACCCCGGCCGCATCGCCTAAGCTCGCTCAACGCGACCCCATAACGGTGACAGACTATGTGCTTCGCCTGCGTACGAGCGGCCAACGAGTGGACTATCGCCAGCCCTGACGAGGCTCTTGAGCTTCTCGCGCAACTGGAGCGTCCCGGCGCTTTGTCTCGGGAAGACGCGCTGCGCCTCGGCGTGCGGCTCCTTGCATGGAGCGAAAGCGACGCCTCGCGCTTTCGCTGCGAGAAGGTGATCCCGGGTGTCTCCATGGAGCGGGCCACTATGGAGGAGAGGTTGGCATGACAGACGCGAGGGAGGGGCCGATGTCCTCACATTCCCTTTCGCTTGTCCCCTCGGACGCACTGCTGACGCTCCTGGAGGGCGCGTACAAGGATATTCACGCGAACCCCGAACTCTCCATGCAGGAAGTGCGGACGGCGAAGATCACCACCGACTGGCTGATGCGCGACGGGTTCGAGGTCGCGACCGGCGTCGGACAGACCGGCGTCATCGGCGTTCTCCGCAACGGTGGCGGGTCGACCGTGCTCCTGCGTGCCGACATGGACGCGTTGCCGATGATCGAGAGCACGGGCCTGGCCTATGCCACCCGCGCGACCGGCGTCGACCGCTTCGGGCAACCGACCGGGATCGCCCATACCTGCGGACATGACGTGCATGTCGCGTGGCTCATGGGCGCGTGCCGCCTGCTCGCGGAGAACAAGGACCGCTGGAGTGGCACGCTTGTCGCGCTCTTTCAGCCGGGGGAAGAAACGGCGCAGGGCGCGGAGGCGATGATCAGGGACGGACTCGCCAAACGCATTCCGAAACCGGATATCGTCCTGGCGCAGCACGTCATCCCAGCGCCGGCCGGCGCGATCGCCTGGCGTTCCGGCACTGCGATGGCGATCGCCGACAGCTGGGAGGTGAAGCTTTTCGGTCGAGGGGCGCACGGTTCCCAGCCGCAGAAGAGCATCGATCCGGTTGTCATGGCCTCGTAGGCCGTGTTGCGGCTTCAGGGCGTGGTCTCCCGCGAAGTGGCGATGACCGACAGCGCCGTCGTGACCGTCGGCACATTGCGTGCCGGCACGAACGAGAACGTCATTCCGGATGAGGCGCTGCTGCGGCTCACCGTCCGCACCTTCAAGCAGGAGGTCCGCCAGCGCGTCCTGGCTGCCATCCGACGCATCCTTGAAGCCGAAGCCACCGCGTCCGGCGCCCCCAAGCCACCGGAATTCTCGGTGCTCAGCGAGTTTGAGGCCGTGGTCAACGATGAGCCGGCGACACGCGCGATCGTTGCCGCCTTCGAGCGGCAGTTCGGCTCCGAGCGCGTCCAGGAGCTGTCTCAACCCGCCTCCGCGAGCGAGGACTTCAGCGCCTTCGGACCCGCGCTCGGCGCACCGAGCGTCTATTGGTTCGTCGGCGGCACGGATTCCGCGACATTCGCTGCCGCCGAGAAGGCCGGAACGGTCGATGACCTGCCATCGAATCACGCGCCGAATTTCGCCCCGGTGATTGACCCGACGCTGCGCACTGGCGTCGAAGCTCTCACGACCGCCGCCGGCGTCTGGCTGGGGATCGAGGGAGCGCGGGCCTGACGCGAGCCGATGTTGAGCGTTCTCCTGATCGAGAGTCTCGATTGGATCGGCACCTTCGTCTTCGCGCTCAGCGGCGCGATCACGGCCATCGAGCGTCGCCTCGACACGTTCGGCGTTCTCGTGTTCGCCTTTCTGACGCGGTCGCGGGTGGAATCGCGCGCGACGTGCTGATCGGAGCGGTTCCGCCAGAAGCCATCGCGAGCTGGCATCCCCTGACGATTTCCATCGTCGCCGGCCTGCTCCGCATTACGGGACACCGCTGGCTCCTGAGGCTTCGGTCTCCGGCCATGGTGTTCGACGCCGCGGGCCTCGGCGTCTTCGCCGTCACCGGGGCGGCGAAAGCCCTGGAACGGATTGCCTCCGCTTATGGCGGCGGTTCTCGGCATGGTTAGCGGGATTGGCCGGTTGACGATCGCCCGCCCCGCGTTCAGATCAAGCGGCACAGGTCAGGGGGGAGCTACACATGAAGGATTTGGCTGGCAGGACCGCGGTCGTCACCGGTGGCGGCAGCGGGATGGGGCGGGAGCTGGTCCGGCAACTCGTCGGTGAGGGCTGCAATGTCGCCATGTGCGACATCTCGGCCCGATCAATGGCGGAAACGAAGCGGCTATGCGAGGTGCAGCGGTTGCCGCAAGGCCTGCGGATCACCACCCACGTTGCCGATGTGTCCGATGAGCCCCAGGTGCTGCGCTTCCGCGACGAGGTCGAGGCGCAACAGGAAACGGACAAGATTCATCTGCTCTTCAACAATGCTGGCATTGGCGGTGGCGGCAGCCTGATCGCCAACGGCCGTGACGAGTGGGAAAGGACCTTCAACGTCTGCTGGGGCGGCGTTTATTATACCACGCGCGCCTTTCTGCCGCTGCTGCAGAAGGCCGATCAGGGCCACATCGTCAACACCAGCAGCGTCAACGGCTTCTGGGCGTCGATCGGGCCACGGGTTCCACACACCGCCTACTCGGCGGCGAAG